>JAFGIQ010000071.1 GCA_016929575.1 candidate division FCPU426 bacterium | reverse complement strand
GACAACAATCAGCACAACTTTTTTTATGCCGCCGCGGCTGCAATGTCGTGCGTTTCCCCCGCGGTGAAGCGGGAAGCCAATTGCCATGCCGTATGCCGGACGCGCCCTTCTTGACCGCAGGGAGGTTTTGCCGGATTTTTAAAAGCAGAGGATGCAATCGTATGTATCCGGCCATGAAAAACAACAGGGGATGGCATTGCACATGAAGCGCAAAATCCTATTTTGCTCCTGAGGCTGGAAAACCGGCGTGACGGACAGGTTGAGAAAAACGCAGAAAAACGAAGTGAAATAAAGCTTAACAGGGTCAATCCCCCGACGTACAGGCCTCTGAAAAAAGTCTATAAAAGTTGTTGCGTCGTCAAGAGGGGTGTGCTAATATTTCCGGTTTAAAGATAAAAATATTTTGTTCGGAACGATGGAGGTACGGTTACCAAATGAAA
Organism: candidate division FCPU426 bacterium; assembly: GCA_016929575.1. GTDB lineage: Bacteria > Oederibacteriota > JAAXVQ01 > JAAXVQ01 > JAUVAV01 > JAFGIQ01. The sequence goes on along the minus strand of JAFGIQ010000071.1, from coordinate 17,963 downwards.
ACAGCTTATGAAACAATGTTTTTACTGCCACCCACCATAAGTACGGAGGCCATAGATTCTTTTTTGGGGCGCATCCAAGACACCGTAGAGAAAAAACACGGGGAAGTCACCAAGCTCGATAAAATGGGGGTGCGTAAAACCTCGTATAGCGTCAATAAATTAAACTCCGCCTATTACATTCTCCTGCAGTATCGCGGCACGGGGGAAACCATATTCGAACTTGAACGCATGCTTAAAAACAGCGATGAAGTGCTAAAATATTTATCCACCAAAATAACAACCAAACCGGCCGTCATTCCCGCCAAAAAGGCTAAAAATGAAAGCCGGGCGGCAGAAATCAAACAGGTTGCGCCCGCTGCCGTCCCAAGCCCAGAGGCGGCTCTACTGAATTCCACCGAGAAGGACAATTCGCCCTCCGTGGCAGAAGGCAACAATCAGGGGTAAATCATGGCTAATTATAACAAGGCGCTTTTAATGGGTAATTTAACGCGTGATCCGGAATTGCGGTATATTCCCAGCGGATCAGCTGTCTCCAATCTCCGCCTGGCGGTTAACCGGACATATAAAAACCAAAGCGGCGAAATGAAGGAAGAAGTGACGTATGTCAATATTGTCGTGTGGGGAAAGCAGGCTGAGAATTGCGCCGAATATCTGTCCAAAGGAAGTCCTGTTTTTGTTGAGGGACGATTGCAAAGCCGCCAATGGGAAACAGAAGAGGGCCAAAAAAGATCAACGCTGGAAGTGGTTGCGGACCGTATCCAGTTTTTGGAAAGAAAAAAAAGCAGCGCGGTCAGCGATGCTGATGGGGAAAGCAAGACTGCCGGAGAAAAATATCCGGATCACCACCCGCCCGAAGGACAGGCGGGCGGTGACGAAGACATCCCTTTTTAATGCGATGACTGTGAATGCCCCGCGTATGTACGCGGGGCTGGCAGGCAGGGAATGGCAGAAGGCATGATGCAAGATGTGTGCAGTCCCCGCCTGGCTCCACGCCACATTCAAGCGCAAGGGGTGGATGGGTTGCAGCGGAGGCAAGAACCAGAGGAGGAAAGACATTGTCAAAACCATCGCCTTTGAGAACAAAACCGAGGGAACCATTGGGTAAAAAGCGGCGCCCGCACCGCAAAAGCTGCAGATTTTGCGCGGACAAAGTGCAGGTGATTGATTACAAAGCCGTTGATATGATCCGGAATTTCATGACCGACCGGGGTAAAATTATCCCCCGCCGCATATCCGGGGCTTGCGCAAAGCATCAGCGCTCATTAACCACGGCGATAAAGCGTGCGCGCACGTTGGCGCTCCTTCCATTCACCACAGAATGATTTGACCCCTCCATTGCACACGTTTTTCGGGTTGGGAGTATGGGCTGTTGCTTTGGTGATGATTGTTTTCGCGGCCAGGGGAGCGATTTGGTGGGAGCTCAAGCAGGGGCACACCCCAACCCGCTGTGTTGTCTTTGGCACGCTGGTTTTATTGTGTGTATACGCATTTGTCTGGGCTGGCGTGCGGTTGTTTTTCCGGCAGGACCTCATCTGGATTTGGCAAAAGGAGTTTGAAGCCAGCCTGCAGGCCACGGCGGCAATGTATGTGGAATTGGGGCTGGAGTCTGCCGAGGTTAAACGTTCCACCGATTTTATCCGGTTGTTTTTTATGTATGGAGCGCCGGGCTGGTTGCTGGCGCTGACGCTGGGTTTGTCTTTGGCGGTTTTTTTGTGGCTGAGAAAAAGGGCGCGGCATTTGACCGGCGCGGAAATACCCATCCCCGCCTTCAACCGCTGGCAACTGCCGGAATATTTGGTCTGGCCGGTTATTTTCAGCCTGGTTTTTATTCTGCTCGGAAGCCGTGGAGTCAAGTGGGCCGGTTGGATCGGATTCAATGGCGTAATTGTACTGGGCAGCATCTGTTTTGTCATCGGCCTGGCCGTGACTGGTTTTTTGGTCGCGCGGTGGAAATTACCGCGCTTCGTGCGCGTGTTTGGCGTTATGTTGCTGTTTTTCTTTCCGATTTTGATCGTCATGCTGGCCCTGCTTGGGTTGTTGGATACCTGGTGGGACGTGCGCAAACTTCGGGCCGCTTCTTTAGGCAAGGAATAAGAGCTGTAACGGATGCTTCCGGAATATTGATAAGACGGGAAGGGGTACATTCATCATGAAATTAATATTGTGCGAGGATGTTAAAAACCTGGGTCGCGCCGGCGAAACCGTGAAAGTAACGGAAGGTTTTGGACGGAATTATCTGTTGCCGAAAAGCTTGGCGGTGATGGCCACACCCGCGAATGTCAAGCGCTTGCAGCAGGAACTCAACAGCAAGAAGGGGAAGGCGCGGCGCATACAAAAAGACGCCGAATACCAGGCGGAAGCAATAGCCGCCAAACCCCTGGTGATTACTGCCAGTGTAGGCGAAGGGGGGAAATTATTCGGCTCCGTGACTGCTGCAGAGATTGAAAAAGAGCTGGAAAAACGCGGAGTGAGCGTGGATAAACGGAAAATCATGCTGGAGGAACCCATCAAGACCGCCGGCACCCACCAGGTATCCATCAAACTGCACCCGGAAGTGAGTGCTGAATTAAAGGTGATGGTACAGGGGGAGGACAGCATGAAGGCGGTTTCGGTACCGGACGCCGGAGTCAAGGCTGAGGCTTCCGAGGGCCCGAATCCGCTAGCGGCGGAGTCCGGATCCGCGCCGGAGGCTGAATCAACGCTTTAAAAGCAAGCCGGCATTTTTTTATCAACACCTTTGCCGCCAGGCGAATCACGTTTATGTGCCGTTATCCCGGTTTTCACCGGGGTGACGGACAATAGCGGAGAATTTTTCAGCAGCGGCGGTTACACGCATCCTCTGTTTTGTGATTGCGGAGTATGTTCCGGTGACTTTTTAACATGCGAAAAATGGCTGGCGCTTGATTTTTGAACCATCGGCAAAAGGGCAAACGCATGGTTTATACCATGATGCGTCTGGACACCGGCGCTTTTGCCACCGCCCGCAGGCGGGCTTACATTCATTTATCTTTATTTAAGCCGGGGGTGATGGAAAAGTCCCGGGCCTTCCTGTTCCCAGGAGCGGACTTTGACAGCACGTCTACGGCAACGATTTTATTCCTCGCAGTTTCATTCGAGAGGCTTACATGGGACTTTCTAACTCGCAAGCCTTAGGACCTGAAAAACTCCCTCCCCAGAACCTGGAAGCAGAACGTTCGACTTTAGGTGCAATGCTTTTGGAACAAGAGGCGATTGCACGCGTGTTGGAAATGATCAACGAGCGCGCTTTTTATCAGGAGGCACACCGCATTGTCTTTCGCGCCATTATGGACCTCTATCTCCGCAACGAACCCGTTGATTACATCACGCTGACGGATCTGCTCTCCCGCTGGGGTGAATTGGAAAAAGTCGGAGGCGCAGCCTATGTGACCGGCCTGACGGATGCCGTGCCTACGACCGCCCATGTGGAGCATTATGCCCGCATTGTCAAGGAAAAATATATTCTTCGCAATCTCATCCGCTCCTCCACCCACATTGTCAGCCAATGCTACTCGGAAAACCAGGCCGCCGATGACCTGCTGGATGAGGCGGAAAAGGCCATTTTTGAACTCTCCCAGGAAAAGCAGCGCGGGTCAGTCCTGCACATCCGGGATGTCATACACGATGCCATGGAGATGGTGGAAAACCTTTCCAAACACGAGACCCATATTACCGGGGTGCCCACCGGGTATCCGGAAATTGACCAACTGACCTCCGGCCTGCAGCCCGGCGAACTGATCGTTTTAGCCGCACGCCCTTCCATGGGAAAAACCGCCCTGGCTTTAAACATCGCCTCTTTTGCCGCCATTGAGGAGAAAATTCCGATCCTGATTTTCTCTTTGGAAATGAGTTCGGAGGCGCTGGTGACACGCTTGCTGTGCGCGGATGCGCGCGTTGATCTGCAGGCCGTGCGCACCGGGCGGCTGGGGGAAGGAGATTTAGGCCATCTCTCCATGGCCGCCGGCAGGTTGTTTGACGCACCTGTTTTCATCGACGATTCCCCCAGCGCCAATGTGCTGGAAATGCGTTCCAAGGCGCGCCGCTTGAAATCCGAACAGAATATAGGCCTGGTCGTCATCGATTATATTCAGATGATGCAGGGCGTGGGGCGGACGGACAACCGGCAGCAGGAAATTGCAGGCATTTCACGCGCCTTAAAATCCTTGGCCAAGGAGTTGCGCGTGCCGGTGCTGGTGCTCTCCCAACTTTCCCGGGCTCCGGAATCACGCGGCGGGGAAAGCCGCAGACCGCAGCTGTCGGACCTGCGTGAATCCGGCGCCATTGAACAAGACGCGGATTTGGTGTCTTTCATCTACCGCGAATCCTATTACGACCGTGAAAAACGTGACGACAAGACGGCGGAGATTATTATTTCCAAACAACGGAACGGCCCTACCGGCATGGTCAAACTGATTTTCAATCAACAATACACCCGATTTGACAGCATGTCCCGGCGCCTGCCCGCCGGAGGTGGTTTGTGATTCCGGCCGGTGTGGGCAGGCCCACCTGGGCCGCGATAGACCTTCCGGCCCTGCGTTGGAATGTGAGGCAGGTGCGCAAATGCATCAACAGGCAGGTGCGCATTTTGGCGGTGGTGAAAGCCAATGCGTACGGTCACGGCGCGGGGGCCTGTGCCCGCGCCCTGGCGGAAGCCGGAGTGGAGGAACTCGGCGTGGCCACCCTTGAGGAAGCCCGGGAGCTGCGCTTGGCCGGCATCCGGCAGCCAGTGGTGGTTTTTGGTTTGGTACAGCCCCATGAAGCCGAAGGTGTTTTGGAACAAAACGTCCAAGCCACGGTGGTGGACGATATCCAGCTGAAGGCCCTGTCCGCCGCGGCCCGCAAAATGCGAAAACAGGTGCAGGTGCATGTGAAAGTCGACACGGGGATGGGACGCATCGGACTGGAACCGCAGGCAGTGGGTCCGTTGGTACGGCGTTTACGGACAAGGGCGGGGGTGAAATTGCGCGGCCTGTATACGCATTTTGCTCATGCGGACGGATGCAATCCCCAACTGCTGCGCCTGCAAATGACGCGTCTGCAACAAGCACAGAGTGCGGTGGCGGCGGAAGGGTATGGTGCTGTCATCGCCCATGCCGCCAATTCGGCGGCCGTGATAGGGGAGAAGAAGACCCACATGGATATGGTGAGGCCGGGACTCATGTTGTACGGTTTGTATCCGGCAGCGCACTTGAGGAAAAAGGTCCTGCTCAAGCCGGTCCTCAGCTGGCATACCCGGATTATCCAGGTCAAGAAGGTGCCGGCCGGGGCTGGCCTATCCTACGGGCATACATTTGTTACGCGGCGTTGTTCCCGGATCGCCACGCTGCCGGTAGGGTATGCGGACGGGTTTGCGCGGGCTTTTTCGAACCGGGGCAGGGTCCTGGTGCGCGGGAAGATGTGTCCGGTGGTGGGGCGGGTGTGCATGGATATGTGCCTGATCGACGTCAGTGCCATACCCGGGGTTTCGGCGGGGGAACCTGTGGTCCTGCTTGGACGGCAGCAAGAAAAAGAAATTTCAGCGGATGATCTGGCCCGCAGCCTGCAGACGATCTCCTATGAGGTGGTCTGCGCCATCGGCAGCCGCGTGCCCCGCGTGGCACAAGGAGGTTCATGATGAAGGTGATGACAAAAATATCCGTCCGTTTTTGGCGCGGTTTTGACAGCGTTGCGGATCCGATCCTCAAGCTCTTTCTTGAGATAGGTAATATTTTTATACTTCTGGGCGAGCTCTTGGCCGCCACCTTCCGCATTCTGACCTGTCCGCGGAAACTGCGGCATTTTTATTACCAACCCATCATGGAGCAAATGGTGCGGGTGGGCGTGGATTCCATTCCCGTGGTTTTAACCACGGCCTTGTTCACAGGCATGGTTTTGGCCGTTCAGACCGGAGTGACCATAGAGGCCAAAATAAAAGGTTCTTCGATGTTTATCGGCAATATTGTGAACCTGGCGCTGATCAGGGAACTGGGACCGGTGTTGACCGCCATACTCGTGACCGGCAGGGTGGGATCTGCCATGGCTGCGGAAATCGGCTCCATGAAAATCACGGAGCAAATAGACGCCCTGCGGACCCTGGCAGCCAATCCCGTGGAATACATCGGGGTGCCGCGGTTTTTGGGCGTGCTTTGTATGATGCCCATGCTGACCATTTTAGCCGATGTGCTGGGATCACTGGGGGGATGGCTCGTTTCCTCTTTTCATCTGGGGATCAGTTCCACGGTCTATTGGGACGGCGCGCAATCCACCGTGGGCCTGGCTGATATTTTTTCCGGACTCTCAAAAAGCTTCTTTTTTGCCATCATCCTGTGTATTTTTGCCTTGCACCGCGGGTTTCAAACATACGGGGGCGCGGTAGGCGTAGGACGATCTACGACCGGCGCGGTGGTGAATGCCTCTATTACCATTTTGATTGCCGATTATTTTTTAACCCAGTTGTACGCTTTGTTTTGAAAAATGACCACTTCATTCCGTGCCTGAAGAGACTGCGTGCTATGGCTGGTCATCCTGCTGCACCGCGCCGGAATGCCCTTGACCGGGGCCCGAAAATTTGTTGGCCAGGGTTTCCTGGACACCGGCATGACGGGCAAAAAAACAGGTGGCCCGGCCTGTAAGGCACGGGGAGGCAGAGGCTTTTATTGGCCAGACGCGGGCCTGAGGCAAATGCCGGAAATATTTACGCAAGGAGACGGCCGTTGATCCGGATAGTGAACCTGTACAAATCCTTCGGCTCCAATCACGTTTTGCGCGGCGTCGACCTGGAGATCCGCAAGGGCGAAACCATGGTCATCATCGGGCGCTCCGGCGAGGGCAAGAGCGTCCTGCTGAAGACCATCGTCAAGCTGCTGGAACCGGATCACGGTGAAATCTGGTTTGGGGGAAAAAACATCACCGCTGCCGGTGAAAAAGAAAAGGAAGCGTACCTTCGCCGTTTTGGCGTGTTGTTCCAGGGCGCGGCCTTGTTTGACTCCCTGTCCGTGGAAGAAAACGTCAGTTTTGGCCTGCGGCGGATGAAAAACCTGCCTGAAAAGGAGATCGCCCGCATTGTGCGCGAACGGTTGGCCATGGTGGGATTAAGGGACATTGAAGGCAAGTATCCTTCGGAGCTTTCCGGCGGCATGAAAAAGCGGGTGGCCCTGGCACGGGCCATTGCCATGGATCCGGAGGTGATCTTGTATGATGAACCGACCACGGGCGTTGATCCCATCATGGCGGACGCCATTAATGATCTTATTCTGGACATGAAAAAAAAGCTGTCGCTTACTTCGGTTGCCGTGACCCATGACATGGTCAGCGCCTACAAGATTGCGGACCGCATGGCCATGCTGCACGAAGGACGGATCGTGGGCATGGGCACGCCGGCCCAGATTAAAAAAAGCAGGAATCCTTTGATACGGCAATTTATTTCGGGCTCGGCCCAGGGCCCCATCAGGCTGGTATAGGAGGCTGGAGATGGCTACACGTAAAACCACAAGCATGGAATTGAAAGTGGGGATCACCGCCGCCGTGGCGTTGGCGTTGCTGACGCTGATGATTTTCACCGTGAAAAAGATTCATTTCGGCAAGGGAGGGTATCCCATCGATGTCTCCTTTCAATTTGTGGATGCAATCAATCCCCAGGCCGACGTGGTCATCGGCGGCGGGGTTAAAATAGGCTATGTTTCCGATATTTCGGTCGTGGACGACAGGGTGCATTTGAAGGTCTTCCTCAACAACAACGTCAAAGTTCCCAATACCGCCAAATTCCAGATATTGTCCAAGGGCTTGATGGGGGATAAATACCTCAATGTGGTGGCCCAGGAGGATACGGGTGAATATCTCCGGGAAAACGAGCATGTGGAGGGCATTGAACCGACAAATATTGACAAGGCTTTTCAGCGCTTCGGACAGGTGGCGGATTCCATAAAAATGCTTTTGGGTGATCCGGAAATACAGGTCTCCCTCGGCACCATGATGAAAAACTTCGGCAGCCTCTCCCAGCGGCTCGACCGCCTGGTGAAAACAAACGAAGTCCACATCACGCGCAGTTTCTCCAATTTGTCCACTTCCACGGAGGCCATTAAGCGGTTTTCCAAGGACATCGCGGTCGTGACCGCGGAACTGGAAAAGATGCTCTCCCCCGTCAACCAAGCCAACATCGCCCAGACCCTGGAGAATTTGAAATCCATGTCGAGCCGTTTGGACATGCAAATAGCGAAGATTGAGCAGCAGGAGGGCCCCCTGGGGGTGTTGATCAATGATGAACAGCTCGCCAAGGATTTGAAGGCGTTGATCAAGGAATTGAAGGAAAATCCCTGGAAGCTGCTCTGGAAAAAATGAGATCCCGGGCGACCAGGAAAACACATTACGTTTGCCAGAGCTGCGGTTTTATTTCGCCCAAATGGCTGGGGCGCTGTCCGGACTGCGGCGCCTGGAACCAGATGCTGGAAGAGGCCGGCACTGCCGGCGGCAAACGTTCGCCCTCTTCCCTGGGCCCGGCCGGGGAGGCGCCCCGTCTCCTGGCCGAAGTGGCGGCAAGCCCGGTGCCGCGTTTTTCTTCGGGACTGCCGGAATTGGACCGGGTGTTGGGCGGAGGCATTATTCCCGGGTCCCTGATTCTGGTGGGCGGCGATCCCGGCATCGGCAAATCGACGCTGCTGCTGCAAACCGCCTTTGCCATGGCTCCAACCGGAGTAAAAGTGCTGTATGTCAGCGGAGAAGAATCAAACGCCCAGATCAAGATGCGCGCCGACCGCCTGGGGGCTTCGCCGCCGGATTTGTACATCCTCTGCGAAACACGATTGGAAGCCGTCTTGACAGCCGTGCAGCAATTGCGGCCGGCGGTCGTGATAGCGGATTCCATCCAGACCTTGGTTCACGCCGACATTGAATCCCTGCCCGGCTCGGTTACGCAAGTGCGGGAATGCAGCAATGCCCTTTTGGCGTGCGCCAAAGCCGGCGGACCGGCCGTTTTTATTGTCGGCCATGTGACCAAAGAAGGCGTTTTGGCCGGGCCGCGCATTCTTGAGCACATGGTGGATACGGTTTTGTATTTCGAGGGGGAGAGGCAGCACGAATATCGCATCCTGCGTACGGTAAAAAACCGCTTTGGCCCGACCAATGAAGTGGGTATTTTTGAAATGGGAAGCCAAGGGTTGATACAAATAGGAGACCCCTCCCGCCTCTTTCTCAACGAACGGCGCGAAGCTGTCCCCGGGTCGGCCATTGCCGTCAGCCTGGAGGGAACCCGCCCCCTATTGATTGAAATCCAGTCCCTGACAGCCACTTCGTATTTTGGCATGCCCCAACGCCGCGTCAGCGGGTTGGATTACAACCGCTGCTGCCTGTTGCTGGCTGTGCTGGAACGACGTGCCGGCCTGTCGTTGGCTGCGCAGGATGTTTTCCTTTCAGTGGCCGGCGGACTCACGGTCAATGAACCGGCTGTAGACCTGGCGATTATTGCGGCTGCGGCTTCGAGTGTGAAAGACAAACCGCTGGCTGCCGATGTGGCCCTAATAGGAGAAGTCGGGCTGGGCGGAGAAATCCGGCCGGTGACGCAACCCAAACGCCGTTGCCAGGAAGCCGCACAATTGGGGTTCACCCTTTGTTTGCTGCCGGCACGCGACCTCGAGAAGGTCGGGCAGGTCCGGGGAATGGAATGTCTGGGAGTCGGCTCAGTGCAAGAGGCCTTGGCCAGGCTTTTTTCCTGAGCGCTGCAGCCACAGGCTGTTATGAACAGATGCAAACCGCCGGCAGGCATCAGGGGGCGGGGAAAGGGGATTCCATGCCAGTGTTGACAATCAGTATACGGTTATTATTCATCGCCGCCTGCAGCTGGGCAGGCGCTTTTTTAGTGCCGGCTGGAAGATGGGGCGGAGTGTTTGCCGGGGTGCTGGCCGGCGGCATGGTGGCTGTTGAATGGTGGTGGCAACGCCGCCGGCACGAAAGCATAAAAATTCTGGACACCTCGGTGGTCATTGACGGACGGATTGCTGATATTGCCAAAACCGGATTTTTGGATGGCACCTTCATTTTTCCCCGTTTTGTCCTGCAGGAATTGCAGCGGCTGGCGGATGCAACGGACAAGCTCAAAAGAAACCGGGGCAGACACGGCCTGGATACGATTGCTTTTTTACAGCGGTTGCCTGGTTTGACGATCAAGATGGGGGAACATGACTATCCCGACTGCCCGACAGCGGAGAGCAAACTCATCCAGCTGGCCAAAAATACGGGGGGCAAATTGCTGACCAACGACATCAATCTGAACAAAATCGCCAGCTTGCAAGGCATCCCGGTTTTAAACGTCAATGACTTAAGCAATGCCGTCAAGACCGTTGTTCTGCCCGGCGAGGAAATGGCGATAAAAATAATCAAGGAGGGAAAGGAGCCCGGGCAGGGTGTCGGCTACTTGGACGACGGCACCATGGTGGTGGTTGAAAGCGGAAGCCAGCTGCTCAATCATAAATTGGTTGTCAGCGTGACTTCCGTCCTGCAGACCGCGGCCGGACGCATGGTGTTTGCAAAAGTAAAAAACGGGGAGCGGGGATGATGGCGTGCAAAACCGAAGTCATTGTGGTGGCTGCGGGCTTGGGCAGGCGTTTGGGCGAGTCAACTCCCAAGGCTTTTCTGCAATTGGGCAACCAGCCGCTTTTTTGCCATGCCATGGGGGTTTTTCAAACACTGCCGGAAATTTCCTCCTGTATTCTTGTCGTTCCGGCCGACGGGGAGGCGCGCGCCCGCAGCGTTTGCCAGCAAATGCCGGTTTGGGCCAAGACTAAAGACATCGTATGCGGAGGGGCGCGCCGGCAGGATTCGGTGCGTTGCGGCATGGATGCATTGGACGATGATACGGAAATGGTCCTTATCCACGATGCGGCCAGGCCGTTTTGTTCTGCGGATCTCATCCGGCGCGTGGTGCTGGCAGCGGAAAAACACGGGGCCGCCGTGCCGGGACTGCCTGTGGCAGATACGCTCAAACGCCTGAATAATGAAGGCTTTGTGGACACTACCCTGGACCGGCGTCATCTGGTTTCAGTGCAGACTCCCCAGGGATTCAGACTCGGCTTGTTGAAGCAGGCATACCAGAATGCCTGGACCCGGAATTTGACGGCAACAGACGATGCAGGGTTGGTCGAGCACCTGGGGCAACCAGTGGCCGTGGTTGAGGGGGAAGCGGGCAATTTCAAAATCACGCGGCCGTATGACCTTAAGTTGGCGGAAATGCTGTTGGCCCGGACATAGGCTTGGTTCCGCCCGGGAAGGAAAATGTCCATATGATGCGCATAGGTCTTGGTTATGATATTCATTCCACCCGGCCGGGGAACAAAATGCGTCTGGGCGGGGTTTCGTTTTCACGGGCCGGATTTGAATTAAAAGGGCATTCCGATGCGGATGTCATCTGCCATGCTGTCTGCGACGCGCTCCTGGGGGCGGCCAACCTGGGAGATATTGGCCGTCATTTTCCCGACACCTCCGCGCGCCACCGCCGCCGCAATTCCCTGGAATTTTTGGCGGAGGTAAAAAAACGCCTCCGGCGGGCAGGGGCAAGAATCGTCAATGTGGATTGCATGCTGCTGGCTGAAGCGCCCAAAATAGCCAAGCAGGTTCCCTTGATGCAAAAGCGCATGGCCCGCGCCCTGGGGATTTCACCCGAAAGCATCTCCATCAAGGCCACCACCCAGGAAGGATTGGGAGCCATTGGCCGGCAGGAAGGCTTGGCTGCACTGGCCGTGGCCCTGGTCGACTGCCTCAGAGGGAAAGACGCAGGCGGAGCCAGCGCCGCCTAACACCCCCGGCGTTGTTTTAGCCAAAAGGCATGAGCATGGTCCGGAGCGCCTGTACGACGCCATTGTCATTATTTCCAGGCGTGGTAGCATCAATTCCCCCCATCGTTTTGCCCTTTTTAGCAACCAGGGGAGGTTGAAATACCCGCCGGAAATTAACAGGAAATGAAAAAGATATATCCGCCCGGGTGTGAAAATATATGTGCGCTGATGCCCTATACGGGTACTGAGCAGAAGCATCCAACAGCAGCATGTTCAGCACAACCGGGTTTTTATTCATTTAAAACATAATTATACCTTTTAAAAAAATATATTTTTTTACAATTTAAAGCAAGATAGAGAAATCCTGCAAAAGGCTTGATTTTAAAGGCTATTATTTAAACCAATAATTTGCAATACTGGTTTTTGTCTGCTATACTTCAAACAGAAGCTGAAAAAGCGGAATAATTATGCGCTTTTTTGCAAAAAACGCCTGTCTTGAAAAGGAGGGAGCGAGTATGACTTACAAATATACAAGTCAACTCGATAGTCAAAATCCCGGGGAGCGCGCTTTCTTTTTCTGTCCCAGATTTCACTGGCTGATAAAGGCGGCGGCGCTGGGCACACTGCTTTTGTTTGCCGGTGTCAGTCTGAGCGCGGCGGAGGTGTCCGACAAGCTTTTGCCGAACATCCTCAGACAGCTGAAGGATCAGGGAAAAAGGGTCAAGGCGTCCTCGGTGATTGAAATCACCGACGGCGAAGCGATGGTCACTATCACCCTGATGACCGGCGAGGTCCGCAAATATGATTCTTCCGGCCGGCTGAAGGAAGTCATCCAACCGGACGGCGAGATCACCCTCTATGAGGACGGCATGCCGGTGATGGAGAAGAGCGCCAGCGGCGAGATCAAATCCGAAACCAAATATTTTAAGAGTGCCGACGGCAGGCTGCGCAAGACGGTGAAAACCAGCAAGACCGGCGCGGAGACCAAGCTCTATGACAGCAAGGGCAATGTGGTGCAGCAATCTTCGCCGCAGGGAACGAAATTCTTCTCCAACTATGTAAAAAACGACAAGGGCAAGACGGTCCAGTATTTTGAGCGGGAAATGAACACGGGCAAGACGAACTTCGTCCTGATGGATCCCGAGACCGGGCAGGTCGTGGCCAAGATCGACCAAAACGGGGTGAGAACCGACATCACCACCATTAAAAACAGCGACGGCGAAATGATCGCCACCATTGAGGAGAACAGCCGGGGGAACAGGAAAGAAAAGAAATATGACAACGGGCAGGTGGTGGAGGAGATCGAAAACGGCATCCGCACGGTCCATGAGAATATTTTAAATGAAAAAGGCGTGCTGGTGATGAAGAAGGAAACCAAACTGCAACCCTCCCGGGGCGGCGTGATCGAGGATGTGACCACAAAGGAATTCAATGAGTACGGCCAGATCGTCAAAAAGACCGACAAAGAGGGCGAGCATACCTATAAATATGTGCTGGATAAAGACGGGCGCATCCAGTCCCGCATCGAGACCACCCGGAGTCTGGACGGCAGTTTTGACACCAAGCAGAAAACCACGGATTACGATAACGCCGGCCGTATTGTCAGGATCAAAGAAGGCGGGCGCACGGTGGAAATGTCGTATGTCACGGACGACAAGGGCAATATTTTATCCTCCACCGAGACGGTGACCACCACCATCGGCTGGCAGACCTTCACCCAGACTTTTCGGAAAGAGTATGATGAACAGGGGCATGTCACGGCCAAGACCGATCAATTCGGGTTGCGGACCGACTACACCTATGACGACAAGGGGAACAAAACCAGCAGCATCAACAAGTACGAAACCAGCGAGTATAAATATGATGAAAGCGGCAATTTGTTGCTGACCATCACCAAAGACCACCGCAGCACGACCTATACCTGGCATGATCCGCAGACCCAGCTGCCGGTGCGCAAAGTAAAGGTCCTGAACAACGGCGTGGTGCAGACCACAACCTATGGCGAGGATGAACTGGGGCGGCGTGTTTCCTACACGCAGGAGGCCTTCGGCATCCGGGTCAACATCTACCGCGACGGCCAGAGCGAACAACCCCTGCAGACAATCTTCACCAAAAACAACGGCAAGAAGACGGTCACGGATTACCAGTATTCCGGGGACGCCATGGTGTATAGCAAAGAGACGGGAGAGGGCTCGGTGAGCGAGACCCGCTACAACGGCATGAGCAAGCCCGAAGAGACGGTTGCCACAGACAGATGGGGCAGGGTCACCAAGACGACCTATACCTATCTCAACGGGCGCATGATGACCTCCCTTTCCGAAGATGAGAAAGGGGAATCCACCACCAAATACAATGAATATGAACAGCCGGAAGAGGTCATAAGGATCAACAGGATCACTTTCCCGCGGAAATCCAAAGAGACGAGGATCTACAAAGACGGCATTTTGGTGGAGGCCGTCTCCCGGAATGTAAAGTCCGAGATACACACCTTCTATGATGAAAACGAACAACCGGATATGGTGCACACCAGAAACCGCCGCGGCTTCCCGCGCCAGAATTGGGTGAAAAACATCTACAATTCGAGCGGGGAGATGACGGAGAGCTACCAGATCGATTCGCGCGGGTTTACGGCCAACACCTTTGACGGCGACGGTTTGATGTCCCTGAGCATACGGCTCGACGTCTGGGGATATCCCAAGATGAAGACCACGACCTACGAGTATGAAAAAGGGGAGATGGTGCGGAGCCGGGTGGACGACGAGCGCGGATACACCAACAATGAATTTGACCGGGACGGGCTGATGCGTAAGAGCACGCGGAATAAATATGTCGGCTATCCCCGGGTGGAGGAGTCGACCTACGAGTACGACGGCGACGCCTACATGATCTACAGCGAAACCCGGGATGAAAACGGCTTCACCCAAAACTGGTACAATCCCGACGAGCTGGTGGCGGTTACTTATCGGGAGAATTTCTTCGGGCACGCCCGCCAGATGTGGACTGTCAATGAGTACAACAGCGAAGGCTTTATGACCCTCAGCAAGCAAACCGACCTGAAAGGGTGCACCATCAGCCTATATAATAAGGATAGCCTGGTGACGGCGAACATCCGCTATGACGAATACGGGGTGATCTACGGGCGGATTACGCTGTCTTTCAATGAATACGATGACAAGGGCTTCATGACCAAAAGCAAGAGCAAAAACCTCTTGACCAGCATGGAAAAAGAGTTCGACAAAGACACCTTGTGCCGGTACCAGGTGCAGCATGACAATTACGGAATCCACAACACGCGCCATAAGGAGACCACGAATTATATTTATGATGACCATGGCCGGATGCAGACGAATATATCGGCGGATATCATGGGAACAACGTTTAGCATGTTTGACATCCATGGCGATGCGATTTGGACCAGGCGTTTCGCGAATTTTGGGGCGGAATTGGGAAGGGTGTCCACCACGCAATCCGCCTACGAGGCGGATACGGGGATGACGCTCTGGTCTTATTCTATCAGCGGCTTAAACGAAGTGCTGACCATTAACAGTGACGACAGGTATGCCCTGCCGGAGCTTACCTATACGCACAGTTACCGCGGCGCCGAATTGGGAAGAAACACCGAGGGGAGAACGAAAGCAAGCATTTACCACGGCTTGACGGAAGTGTCTTATTCCAAGAACGGATTGAACGAAGTGACGACCTGGCATTCGCTGGACGATCTGGGCGTCCCGAAATTGTCATTCACGCACGGCTATTACGGCGCGGAATGGGGACGCGACACCTGGGCCTGGATCGATACGGATGAAGACGACGGCATGACCAATAAATCCCTTTCATTGAACAAGCTCTGCTGGGCGATCACCATTTACGGACAGGACGACCACCGCCTGCCCGTGATGTCCTTTACGCACAATTTTTACGGGGCGGAATACGGCCGGGACAACTGGGCCAGGATCATCTCCAACCCCCTGGACGGCATGACCGATGAAAACTGGTCATTTAACAAGCTGAGCATCTCGCATACCGTGCATGCCCAGGATGATGAGTACCGCCTGCCGGAGATGACGGAGTCCTGGAATTTCCGGGGCGCCCGGCTGGGCAGGTACACCAAGACGGAGATCATGAGCAACAAAAGGGACGGGTATACGGATGAAACCTTTTCCCGGAACGGCTTGAACGAAACGCGGACCATACACAGCCAGGAAGACACCTGGCGGCTGCCGGTAAAATCCTACGCCCACAGTTACCGCGGGGCGGAGATGGGCAGGGATGCGGTCTCCGACATCACGACCAACCATTTTGACGGATTTACGGACAAGGTGGTTGCGGTCACGGATTTGAGCACGGTCACGACCTATCATGCGACCAATTCCTGGCGGCTTCCCTGGCTGAGCAAAACGCACAACAATCTGGGCGCGGAGTGGGGGCGCGATATCCTTAGCCTGATCGACTCTGATCATCTGGACGGCATGACCAACGCCTCTTTTGCCATGTCAAAATTGAACTGGACCCTGACCGAATATTCCAAGGATGAATTCCGCCATCCGCATGCCTCCAAAAGCTGGTCTTTCCGGGGCGCCCTGATGGGCAGGTTTTCCCAGAGCCAGATTTTCTGCAGCGAAGAAGACGGCATGACGGATATGACCATATCCGAAACGGATTTGGCCACCACCACCACCTGGAACCAATCAGACGAATGGCGCCTGCCCGGCCTTTCCAAGACGGAAAACAAGCGCGGGGCGATATTGGGGCGTTTGACCTGGACCATTATTGACGCGAATAAAGACGACGGCAATAATGACGAGACCTTTGCCTACAACGCCCTGAACTGGACGCGCACCAAATTCGCCACGGACGAATGGAGGCTGTCAGAGTTCTCGGAATCCTATAATTACCGCGGGGCGGAGGACGGGCGCTATACGCAGACGAAAATCACCAGCAACCATTTTGACGGCTACACGGACGAAACCCTGTCCTGGAATAAATTGACGGTGGTCAAGACCGTCTATTCCACCGACAGCTTCCGCATGGCTGATCATTCGGAAACCTGGTCCAGCCGCGGGGCGGAGGACGGACGCTATACCTACACCAAGATCACGAACAGCCACCTGGACGGGTTTACCAACATGACTGTGGCTGAGACCGCCCTTTCCAAGGTGACCACCTGGCACAAGCAGGACAGCAAATACCGCCTGCCCTGGTTCTCCAGGACCGAGAGCAAGAAAGGGGCTGAGTTCGGCCGGCTCACGCTGACTTTTATTGAAAGCGATATTATGGACGGCATGACCAACGAAAGTTTTGCCATGAACCGCTTGAATTTCACCAAGACCATCCATTCCCGCAACGACGAGTGGCGCCTGCCGATGGAGTCCCTGACCTGGAGCTTCCGGGGTGCGTTGCTGGGGCGTTTCACGCACACGGCCATCCGCAGCAACCATAAAGACGGGTATACGGACGAGACTTTTGCCAAGAACGGATTGAACTGGACCAGGACCGTATACAGCAAAAATTCATGGCGTCTGCCGGAATCCTCGGAGACCTGGGGTTTCCGCGGAGCCAGAAATGGGCGGTATACCACGACCCAAATCATGTCCAATATTAAGGACGGTTTTACGGACTGTTCCATCTCGGAGAACGGATTGAACCGGACCGTCACCCTGCACAGGCAAAATTCATGGCGCCTGCCGTTTATTTCCTTCACGGACAACAAACTGGGGGCGGAGTACGGAAAGCATGTGACCACCTACATCGACAGCAATATTTATGACGGCGCCACGGACAGCACGTATGCCGTAAGCGGATTGAACCATGTCTATACCCATTATTCGGGATACCCCTGGCGCATGCCGGACTACTCGCGCACCTGGACCTGGCGCGGGGCGCTGGGAGGGCGTTATACCTTTTCCCGCATCGAGAGCGACCATTACGACGGGAACACCAACTGGACCGTGTCCGTCAATGCCCTGAGCACCACCACCACCTGGCACGGCAAGGATGAATTCCGGGCGCCCAAATGGAGCAAGACGGTCAACAAACGGGGGGCGGAATTGGGCCGGGTGACGTGGTCCGCCATATTCACTGACCCGGACGACGGCATGACCAACACCAGCATCGCCGTAAACAGGTTAAACATAGTGGTTACCAATTATTCCAAGGACAACCACCGTCTGCCTATGGAGTCGCACACCTACAGTTTCCGGGGGG
>JAFGIQ010000070.1 GCA_016929575.1 candidate division FCPU426 bacterium | reverse complement strand
CCGCCAAAATGGTTGCAGCCGTGGACTTTTCTTTTCCGCTGCCACCTTGGCAAAAAGATATCTCCGGCAGCCCTGACCGGATGGATTTTTAGGAAGAAATAGGACGCCTCCGGCAGTATTCGCGCAATTTGGACAGCAGCGACTTCCCCTCCTGTCGCAAAGTAAGAGCGGGGAATTCGCGGCGGCATATCAACCGCGACGGCACGCAAGTCTTTAATTTTTCTCCGTGCGCTTCGCGGCTTCGTGGTCATCTGCCTTCTTCTGTTTCTAAATGACATGGCATTTTGAACCACGAAACATTTTTTGGTGCTTTTCATAAACCAGGTTTTATCACTCCCTTAAAAACAGCTAAAAACAAATGACAAAACCGCCTGCAGATGTTAATAAACAGGCATGATCTTTGCTCTATTAATATAGGGATTTGTATTTTGTTCAAATATATTTTTAGAAATTGACAGTCATCTTGTCAAATTTGCACTGGTAAACCGCCGGCTACGCCTTTTTTACCAACGTGGCGGCAGAAAACAAAAGTCCACGGCTGCAACCAGGTCAGGGGACGTGCTGAATTCCTGATATACGTGCACGCGTTACTGCCCCACGTTGGTAAAAAAGGCGTAGCCGGCGGTCAGGAAGTGGACACTTATAATTGGAGGAATAAAAATGCGCTATGACCGCTTTACCATGAAAACCCAGGAAGCCCTGCAAAAAGCCGTGAATCTGGCCCAGGAACACGGGCATCCCGAGCTCACTCCCCTGCATCTTTTGCTGGGGCTGCTGGGGGAGGAAGAAGGCGTCATTGCCTCCCTGCTGGAAAAGCTCGGCCTTGACCGCCGCCGCCTTGAACGCATTGCCGGGGCAGAGCTGGCGCGCCTGCCCCAAGTATCCGGCGCAGCCGCCCAGCCTGCGGCCGGCCGGGACTTTTCCTTGTTGCTGGAGTCAGCCTGGGAAAAAGCCAGGTCCATGCAGGATGAATATGTCTCCGCCGAGCATCTGTTTTTGGCCCTGGCCGAGGATAAAGGAGCGGCAGGCCAAGTGCTGGCAGCCGGCGGAGTGAAAAAAGATGCCTTGCTGCCGGTTTTGCAGGAAATCCGCGGCACCCACCGGGTGACAGACCCGAATCCAGAGGACAAATACCAGGCCTTGCAGCGCTATTGCCTGGATTTGACCGAACGCGCGCGGGCCGGAAAACTGGATCCGGTCATCGGCCGCGACCAGGAAATCAGGCGCGTGATCCAGGTCCTCTCCCGCCGCACCAAGAACAACCCGGTGTTGATCGGCGAACCCGGCACAGGCAAAACCGCGATCGTGGAAGGCCTGGCTGCCAGGATCGTCAGCCGGGACGTGCCCGAAGGCCTGAAGAAAAAGCGCGTGCTCTCCCTGGACCTGGGCGCCCTGCTGGCCGGCGCCAAATACCGGGGCGAATTTGAGGACCGCCTCAAGGCCGTGCTCAAGGAAATAACTGCCGCCAGCGGCGAGATCATCCTTTTTATCGACGAGCTGCACACCGTGGTGGGGGCAGGCGCGGCCGAAGGCGCCATGGATGCGTCCAACATGCTCAAGCCGTCCCTGGCGCGCGGCGAACTGCGCTGCGTGGGCGCCACCACCCTGAATGAATACAAAAAACATATTGAAAAGGATGCGGCCCTGGAGCGCCGCTTCCAGGTGGTGCTGGTCAGCGAACCTTCGGTGCCTGACACGGTCTCCATCCTGCGGGGCCTGAGGGAGCGCTACGAGCTGCATCACGGCGTGAAGATCAGGGATGCCGCCCTGGTGGCGGCTGCGGAACTGAGCCACCGCTACATCCAGGGCCGTTTTCTGCCGGACAAGGCCATTGATCTGGTGGATGAAGCAGCCGCGCGCCTGCGCACCGAGATTGACAGCCTGCCCACGGAGCTGGACGAGGCCGAACGCAAGGTAAGGCAGCTGGAGATTGAAAAAGAGGCCCTGAAACGCGAAAGCGGCGAAGGGGCCCGCCGGCGCAGCCTGGAGCTGGAAAAAGAGCTCAAGACGCAGAGCCAAAAACGCGACCACCTGCGCGCGCAATGGCAGCAGGAAAAACAGGAGATCGAAAACGTGCAGCGCCTCAAGGAGCAATTGGACGCCTTAAAGCAGGAAGAGGCCCAGGCGGAAAGGGAGGGCAATCTGGAGCGCGTGGCCGAGATCCGCTACGGCCTTTTGCGGGAAAAACAGCAGGCGCTGGAAAAGGCGGAGAAGAATATCGCCGCCCCGGCCGAAGGCAGCCGGCTCCTGAAAGACGATGTGGACGAGGAGGATGTGGCCGAGGTGGTGGCGCGCTGGACCGGCATCCCGGTGACCAAGCTTTT
Source organism: candidate division FCPU426 bacterium (assembly GCA_016929575.1). Taxonomy (GTDB): domain Bacteria; phylum Oederibacteriota; class JAAXVQ01; order JAAXVQ01; family JAUVAV01; genus JAFGIQ01. The sequence goes on along the minus strand of JAFGIQ010000070.1, from coordinate 4,403 downwards.
GCAGGGGGATTTGTCCAAGCTCATGTCCATGGAAGAAGCGCTGCGCCGGCGCGTGGTGGGGCAGGATGAGGCGGTGCAGGCTGTCTCGGACGCCATACGGCGCGCGCGCTCCGGACTCTCCGAACCCAACCGCCCCCTGGGCTCTTTCATGTTTTTGGGGCCGACGGGCGTGGGCAAGACCGAGCTGGCCCGGGCCTTGGCCGAGTTTCTATTCAATGATGAAGCAGCCATGGTCCGCATCGACATGTCGGAGTACATGGAAAAACATTCGGTGGCGCGGCTGATCGGAGCGCCGCCCGGATACGTGGGGTATGAGGAAGGAGGGCAGCTGACCGAGGTGGTGCGGCGCAAACCCTACAGCCTGATTTTGTTTGATGAGATAGAAAAGGCCCATCCCGAAGTTTTTTCCATTCTGCTGCAGGTGCTGGACGACGGCCGGCTGACGGACGGGCAGGGCCGGACCGTGGATTTCAAACAGGCGCTGATCATCCTCACCAGCAATGTCGGCGGGCAGACCATCTCCCGCCAGCAGGACCAGTCGGAGGCGGCGCTGCGCGAAACCGTGCTGGCGGAATTGAGGGCCCAATTCAACCCGGAGTTTTTAAACCGCCTGGACGACATTATTATCTTCCACCGTTTGCATGACCGGCAACTGGTCGGGATCGTGGACCGCCAGCTGGCACGCCTCGACACGCGCCTGCAGGCCAGACAGATCCGCCTGGATGTCGACGATCAGGCCAAGCAACTGCTGGCCCGTGAAGGCTTTGATCCGGTCTATGGCGCCAGGCCCCTGCAGCGCGTCATCCAGCGCCGCCTGATTGATCCTGTGGCCAGGAGGCTTTTGGCCGGAGAGTTTGCCTCCGGGGAGGTCATACACGTGCGCGTGCACAATGGGGATTTGCTGCTGGAGAAAAAGCAAGGGCGCAAATGAAACCTGGTTGGAACCAGGGGGACACGTAACAAATACGTGTCCCCCTGGGTGTTTAGGCCGAGGCTTTGGTCCTGAGCTCCTGCCTGCGCAAGGGCTGCAGAATCTTGCCCTCAGTATCATATACATCCAGGAAAAAGAGCATGTGGTCGCGCATGACCGTGCCGTAGAGATTGTCCGGCATGGAGATTTGAAGCACGCGGCCCGAATCCTGGCGCACCTGCGCGGCCGTCTGCTGGAAGGGGTCAATCATGCCCAGCACGGCCAAAAGCCCGGCCTGGTAATCCTCGGCCTCCGGCAAATCCCGCCGCCCCATTTCCCTCAGCAGCACGCGGAGCAGGCGCTGGGTATTGTCCGGCGTGGGATGGGCATCCAGGTTTCGCAGGGCCTGGTTCAAGCGCACGCTGAAGCGGAAATTCTTGATGCGCGTGTTGACAGCGGCAATGGCCTTCTCATCCGGCACGGCGGCGGAACGCAGCTCCTGCAATCTCCTGGTGTTGCGCAAGAGCCCCGCCTGGGCCGCCTTTTGCGAACGGCGCAGGTTTTTCCATAAGACCTCGGGAATGCCGAAGCTCACGGTTTTGTCCATGACCGTATACGGCTGGCGCAAATCGGCAAACCCCGCGCGCAGCGTGGCCGCAGGCGCGAGCGGATAGGCCGCCTGCCTGATGTCCTTGGACTGGTTCAGCAGGATATACATCTCCGGCAGCATGGGATTGATGCTTTTGATCCTGAACATGCGCATCAGGTTTTTAAAGATAAACGCCCGGCCGGTTCTGCCCTGCACCAGCATGTCCTTGAAGCGCCGGAAAGTGGCTATGTCATTGTTCAAGGATCCGGGCACCTGCTCGGGCAGCAGGGTGTCAATGTCCTGCCCTTGCTTGAGAATCGTCTGCAAATCCTGAAACTGCTGCTGCACGGGCAGGGAGAGGTCCGGCACCACGTTTTGGCCCCGCAGCACCACTGCGGCCATCCTGCGCACCGCCCTCCCGAACTCCGGCTGTACAATGACCTTAAACACGGACACCGGCTTGTTGTTCGGGCCGCGCATGCGCGCCAGGGCCCTGAGCATGTCCATGAGCAGCACGCCGGCGGCAAAACCCAGCAGAATCCGGTATAATATTTTGGGCGCGAATTTTTGCTGGGCCAGGATTGTTTCCTCGGCCACCGGCTTCCAGGGCTTTACTTCCAGCACCGGATTTTCCACCATGCGTCCGTGCTTGAAGCGGTATTGGGGATCCGAGGCCACCAGCAGCGAAGGGGGTTCCGGCAATTCCTGGCCGCGCAGGCGCGACAGGTGCTGCCCCAGCCTGCTGTTGGATTTCATGATCATGTTGACATTGCAAAAACCGGACATCTCCTCGGCCTGATCCTCGGCTTTCTGCCTGGTCAGCCGGCGTGAAGCCTCCTCGCCTTGCAGCTTCATGACGTAGTCCTTCAGGGCGTCAAACCAGCGGTTGAAAAGGCCGGCGCGCCTGACGCCGTAGGTGTTGAGGGCGTCTTGGTCCACCATCATGTCCACCGGCCCGGATTCCACTATGCTGGAGCGCAGGAAATCCTGGAGAAAAAGGGCGTTGGCATTGTATCCGGCTTCGGAAGACATCAGCACATCCATTGCGCCGAAGGTCACCACGCCCTGCACATTGCCGGAATCATAGGCGTTTTGTACGGCCTCCAGTGCGGCCAGATTGATATCCACGGTCACACGCTGCCTGCCCGCATTAAAAGAGGGCTGCCCTGCGGCCCGAATGCTTGACCAGGGCAGCTTCAATTGGCTGGCAGCCGCATCCTGGAAGCCGATCACAGGAGTGAGCAGATTGGACAGCAGGCCGGGCCTGGCTTGCTGCAGGCGCCGCACATTGGCCGCATTGATCAGCACATACCCTGCCAGGTCCTGCTGGTTGTGCATGGTCGAAAGCTGGGCCTTGCTGGCAGCCAGGATCTCCGCGCCGCCGGGCACGCCGGCAAAAAAGCTCTGCGCATCTGCTGGATCCATTTTTATGGCGTACAATTGCGTGGCTACAGCCCCTCCCTTGTTATCTAAGGCCAGGGTTACAGGCTGCTGGTTGTTCATCTGCGCAGTCAGCACGGCAATGCCGTTTTGGTTCTTCCAATTTCCCGGGATGGCAGCCATGCCCCTGGCATCGCGCTTGAGGACATCGATCCTGACCCTTCCGGCCAGGATGGCTCCTCCGGGCGTGGCTTTCCAGGCAGCCACTGCCTCCTGCATAAGACCTGCGAGTTCCGGGTTGTCAAAACCGTAGGTAAGGGATTCTCCTGCAGGCAGGGTGCCGAGCATCTGCTCGGCTTGGCCCAGCAGGAAGGCGATCTGTGCCCCGCCCGGCCCCTGGGTAATCAAGCCGTCCTGCATGCCCTGCGCCAGGGGCTGATTGGCAGGCAGGGGCAGGTTGGGCAGGCGCGGAGTGCCGGTGGCAGGCGATATGCCGGTATTCTGGCCTGGCACAGCCATCCGGTCCACCCGGGCAAATGCCTGGTTGGTCTGGGGTGCTGAGGCCTCGCCGCTGGGCACCGCATCCCTGACCGCGTTGAAAACATCTGTCTGCAACCCTTCGGCAAACTGTCCTTGGTTGTTCATGACCGGCGCGGTCGCGGTCGCCGGCGAAGTCTGGTCTGTCTGTGGTTGGGTAGAATCTTGCGCAATCCCATCATCAGCCGCCAACTCGCTATGGACAGAAGCTTCCACTTTTCTTTTTTTACCTGAATAATTTATTTCCTCACTATCGTCCACATCTATTTCTGCTTCTGTTTCTGCTACTACAATGCCGCCCAAGAGCTCCATGGGGTTGGTTCCTGCCAGGTCGTCCGCTTCCTGGTCATGGTTTTCATCGGACGGCTTCGCGGCGGGATTCACTAAATCAGCGAATTTCATTGGCAACTTGTTCAGCTCTGCTGTGTCAGCAGCCGCCTGCCCGGCAGAATCATCTGTCTCCGCTTTTTCCAAAACATCCATCGGATTTTCTGTCTGTGCATCGGCAGATACCGAAGCCATTTGCCGTTCTTCATCCACCATATAGACCGGAATGGTTTTCCGCCCGCCCGCCAATTCTTCCCCCGCCTGGATGGATAAAGCCGCCAGGGGATGGACGCCTTCTTGAATCAGGCCCATCATTTCCGGCACAAAATCACTGCGCGCATCATTGATTTCATAGGGGGAAAGGCTGGTGCTTACAGATATAAACGGATGATCCTCCACATGCTCGGTGGAGACAATACCAAGTTTGCCCTCGGTAAAAAAATGATGTTCGAGGCGGTACTGTTCCTCGTACATTTCCATTTCTTCCGGAAAAAGTTCCGGATTGCCCAAACGCACAAAAGGATGGCGTTTGCTGTTGGCCTGCTTTTGCTGCTGCAGGGCCTGGACATCCTCGGCGGTAAAACCCATTTTCTCAAAACTGGTTCTGCCCTCGCGCAGGTCCTTTTCCAAATCCAGCATCTGCATGACGGTCGCGGGCCT
>JAFGIQ010000069.1 GCA_016929575.1 candidate division FCPU426 bacterium | reverse complement strand
TTTGCATTCCCCGGGAAAATACTTCTTTATGATCGGACGGCGTGCGGGTCAAGGAATGCAACAGTCCCGTGATTTGGAAATAAAACCCCCTTTCATCCGCTATTTTATGGGTGTCAAACGTCCTGTTCTCATAACGGGCATCGCTCCGCCAGGGATTGTCCGGAGAAATGGGACTCAGCAGCAAGGCGAGCGCAAGCAGGATGGAAAAGGCCCCCGGTGTAAAGCGCACAGTGGTGAGCAGGAGGCAGACGGCAAGGAGAAAAGGCGCGGCCAGAAAGCGGCCGCTCATAAAACAACCGCCGATTTTTATCACATAGGCCATATAAAGGGCGGTGGCCAGGGATATGATTTTTTTTTCGGGTTCGCTGTCAAGCAGGAAAGGCAGCAGTCCCCCCAGGCAAATAACCAGGAGAGTGACTGGATCATAGATGAGGGAGTTGAGCAGATAGTAAAATCCCTGCCGGCATAAAACCAAGCCGGCCAAGCCGGTATTTAATTTGGCGTAGGCGGTATTGGGGAAGGGAAAACCGTAATAGACCACGGCAAAAAGCTCCCAGGCGATAAAGGGGGACGAACCGAGAACCAAAAGCCAGATGGCCTGGCGCCTGTTTTGGCGGGCCAAGGCAAAAAACCGCTGGATCAGGGCAGGCAAAAACAAAAGGGCATGATCCATGCGGACAAGCATGCCCAGGGCGGCCAGAAGGGAAAGCCAAAAAAAATATTTGGGCGTTTGCCGCGCCTCCAGATACAACAGGAAAAAAAATGCCAGCAGAAAGTAAGAGAGCGAGTTTTCCAGGCCGGAGGTTGCATAGTCCATGTATGCTTTGGAAAAAGTAAGCATGACTGCTGCGGCGAAAGCGTGCGCCGGCGTCTTCCCGATTTTTAAAACCATAATCCAAAAAGCTCCGAGAGACAAAGCAATACCCAGCAGCACACTGGTAAAATAGTACTCCCGCGTAAAAAATCCCAGCCCGGTCAGGATCAGCAGCCACAAAGGATGCGTAAAAACCTGTACCCGCTGCTGGGGATTCCAGGTCATGCCAAAACCGTTCCAGAAATTGTCAATAACCCGGAAGGTAATATAGGCGTCGTCCGCGACCCAGGCGCTTTTAAAAATCACCCACAGGTATAGTACACTCAGGGCCACGGCAAAAAAGTAGGCATGCCAGGGGTTGGAAAAAAAAGCGGAGGACGGATGTCCCCGGGAAAGGAAGGCGGGGGAGGGATTTTTTTCGGGTTTCATCAACAAAAAAAGTGCCGCTGCAGTAAAAACCATTATTCCGCCAACATAGAGAAAAGCAGTGAAAGTGCAGGTCTTGGCCAGCAGGATGATCAAAGTCATGCAGAAAAGCGAAACCAAGCTCCAAAGCCAAGGCTTGGTGGAGTGCCTCGGGCCCAGCCAATGGTAGAGCCCAAGGAATACAAACGAAGAGAAGACCCCCCAGCCAACAGCTGCAAGGCCGACATGATAGAGGTCTTCTGCTGGGGCCAAGAAGGCTGTTGTGAGCAGAACGCTGGCAGCCAGACAGGGGCCCAGCCATAAACGGACTGGTGAGTAAAAAGGAGGATGGGCATAGGACCATAAAATAAGGAAAATACCCAGCACCACACTGAGAAGTGCCTGGAAAGGTTCCTGGCAGCATAGGGTGACAATGGCCAAAATCAGGCAAGCAGCAGCAGGGATCCATTCGGCCTTGGGTGCAAGTGGCAAAGGTATTCTTAACCATTGCGCTTTCACGGCATCATCCTTGTCATATTCCCGCGTGGGGCGGCCGCAGGGGCCATTGTATCATTCATCATATAATGTAGGATAACCCCCGTGTGTCAAAAATGTATTATTCAAAGGACGTGTGTACATGCAATCCGCTGCTGCAAAACAACTGCGGGTATGTATGCTTTCTTTGCGTTCTTTCTTCGTGTGCTTTAATGCCTGTCCGATCCTGCATCGTCCCTGCCAGGGTCCCGTCATTTCCGGGTGATGATAAAACTAAGATAAAAACCATAGAGGGAGAGAAGGACGATCCCCTCCCAGCGGGATATTTTTCTCTGTGATAGGGCCAAGGGCAACAATACCAGGGAAAAGGCGATGGCGACGGGAAAATCCCAGACCCATGCCGCCGGTGCAATCGTGATCGGACGGATGACGCTGGCGCAACCAAGAATCAAAAACAGGTTGAAAATATTTGAACCGACGATATTGCCCACGGCCAAGTCTATTTTCCCTCTCAGCACGGCGATGACAGAGGCCGCCAATTCCGGCAGGGACGTTCCCAGCGCGACGACTGAAAGACCGATGAATAATTCGGAAACCCCGAAAAGGCGTGCGGCGATAATGGCGCCGGAAACAAATAGTTTTGATCCGGCTATCAAACCGGCTAATCCGGCGAGCAGGCAGATTATTTCCAACCAGGCATGTTTCAGTATGCCTTTGTCTTTCTCTATGGGGGTTTCGGGAGGCGCCCCTTTTTTTAGGCGGCCTTGACGGAGGTAATAGAGGATAAAGCCAATCATGCACATCAGGAGCAGAATGCCCTCCGGGCGGGAGAGCAATGCATCCCGGCAAAAAAACCAGGTGATGAACCCTGCCAGAATCATGAAGGGAATTTCAAGGCGCAGGGTTGAGGTGTGCACAAAAAGCACCCTGATGCACGCAGACAAGCCGAGCACCAGCCCGATATTGGCGATATTGGATCCCAAGACATTTCCCAGGGCTATATCCTGGTTTTGTTGGAGGGCGGCAACCAGGGAGACGAATAATTCCGGGGCGGAAGTGCCAAAGCCTATGATGGTCAGTCCCACCGCCAATTGGGAATAATTGCGCCTTAACGCAAAAGAGGATGATCCGCGGACCAAGGCTTCACCGCCAAGCCATAAAAGCACGCCGCCGCCGGCTAATTGAAGAAACGCATCCCATCCGGGCATTGCTTTCCACCTCCCCAAAAACATGTTATCAAATAAGGGGGATTATGTAACCCGTATTTGCAGCCGCTTTTTCGGCAACAGCAGTGCCAGGGGTTGGGGGAGGCGGACTGCAGTCGCAGGGTAAAACAGGGATACAATGGATGCTTTGCTGGCCAGGGCAAAACGGCCGGGGAACAGGAAGGAACCGCTGATGAAAATACAAAGTCCAGGCATTTTATCAGCAGGGGTCGGGACTCACTGGCACTTAAAAAAAGCAGCCGAAGTAATTTCGTCCGTCCGGGTGCATAGAACAAGCATCAACTCATGCTGCTGTGGATTACACACATTTCAGCATAGCGCTGTAAAAAAAGATCCAATACCTGCGGATCAAAGTGCGTGCCTTTGCCCTCCAGCAGAATCTCTTTGACTTTTTCGGGAGGAAAGGGGTCCTTGTACGGCCGCTTGGATAAAAGCGCATCAAAGACATCGATGATGGCCAGCATGCGGGCAGGCAGGGGAATGGATTCGTCTTTCAACCGGTTGGGATAGCCGGTGCCGTCCCATTTCTCGTGGTGGCAGGTGGCTATATCCACCGCCAGTTGCAATAACGGGGCCTGGCCCAGAATTTGCCCGCCTTTGGTGGTGTGTGTTTTCATGACCGTCATTTCTTCGTCGTTTAAACGGCCCGGCTTGAGCAGGATGGCATCCGGAATGGCCACTTTGCCGATGTCATGCATCATCATGGAAACCCGGAGGTTGTCAAAATCCTTTTGCGGGATGCCCAGATCAGGCGCCAAATGCAAAGCGTATTCCCCGCAGCGTTCGATGTGAAGGCCGGTGTCGATGTCGCGGAATTTTTCCGCCTGGGCCATGTTCAGCATACTGACGATGTAGGCGCTCTTGACTTCATCATAGAGCCGGGCATTGTCAATGGCCACCGAGATCTCATTGGCCATATTTTTTAATTTCTGCATGTCCTGTTTGGTAAAAGTGCCGTTGGCCTTGTTGAGCACCTCCAGCACCCCGATCCGCTTGCCTTTGATGGGAATAGGGGTGGCAATCAGGTTTTTAGTGACAAACTTGGTTGTGTCATCCACCTGTTTGTAAAAAAAGGGGCTTTTCGAAGCATCCGGAATAAGCAAGGTCCTGCCGGTCAGAAAGGAACGCCCCGCCACTCCCTTGTCGGCAGGCATGCGGATGACTTTCAAGATGTCTTTTTTGGAGCCGGTGGCAAGGTAAAATTTCAATTCGTTGGTTTCGGCATCATACAAGAGAATGGAAGAGGCGGTGGCGTTCAACGTCTTTTCCATGAGTTTCATGGAAAGGTTGAGCACTTCGTCGATATTGAGGGAGGAGTTGATGAGTTTAATGATTTTATTCTGGGAGGAGAGTCCCAGCGGAGCATGGCTTTTTCTGCTGTCGGTCTGTCTGCTTTTTGGTTTTACCGGGGCGGGTTTTTTACCGGCAGAATGCTTTTTGGCATGAACGGGGATGGTTTTTTTTCTCATTCGTCCAGCTCCTTTTTGTGTACCGGATGCCCTATTGTGGCATGAAAACCCGGGTTCTGTAAACAGTCAATCAGCCTGTCCAATCCGCCGGCGTGACCGGGGTGGTAATTTCAACCGGAACCGGCCGGACGGGTACAATGCGCTCTTGGCGGCGGTATTCGCGCATCAGCAGCAGGCCGGCGGCTAAGAAAGCCAAAGCGTCGGAAATCGGAATAGCCGTCCAAATTCCATCCAGCCCCATTTTTAAAGGCAGCAAATAGAGCAGGGGCAACAGAAAAAGCAGCTGGCGGGAAAGGGAAACCAGCAGCGCCATCCGGCCCTGTCCCAAAGCCTGGAAGGTGGTGATCCACATAAAGGGGGGGCCGATCAAAGGCAGGGAAATGGCGGCAATGCGCAGGGCACGCGTGGCCAAAGGCAGAAACGAAGCGTCTTGTGTGAACAAGTTGATCCAAAAAACCGGGAAGAGCTGAACCAGGACACAGCCCACCCCCAGGAGTGCAAAGGAGGCCAGAGAAGTGATGCGGACGGCAAGCCATAAGCGCTTGGTTTGGAGCGCGCCGTAATTGTATCCTACTACAGGCAATAATCCCTGGCCCAAACCGGCAACCGGCATGACAATCAGGCCGGCCAAACGGAAAATAAGACCATAAGCAGCAATGGCCTGGGAACCGTAACGGCCCAAAAGATGGTTGAAAAAAATCACAATAAAGGATCCGACGCATTGCATCACAAAAGTGGGAAATCCCACCTGGTAAACACTGCGCAGGATGGCAAGATCAGGACACAGATGCTTGCGTTGGATGCGGTATCCGGAACGGGTGAGCAAATAGATGCTGCCGATGCCAAAGGTGGCGAGTTGTGAAGCCAGGGTGGCCACGGCTGCCCCCTTGACGCCCCAGGCCGGGAAGAAAAACAAGCCGAAAATAAGACAGGGGTCGAGAATGATATTCAGGACAGCCCCAATAGCCAGGATGATCATGGGTGCCAGGGTATTGCCAGAACCGCGCAGAATGTTGTTTGACATCATGGAAAAGAAGGTGAAGGTGGCTCCCAAGCCTATAATAGTGAGGTATTCGCGGGCCAGGACATGAATATCGTCAGTGGAACCGAAGCATCGCAGCAGGGGGTCAGGCCAAAGGGTGATCACCATGCTGAAAAAAACACCAAAACCAAAGGACAGAAAAAAAACCTGGGCGGCAATATGGTTGGTCTGTTCGATCAATCCCTGGCCAAGACGCCGGGAAAGGAGAGAAGCAAATCCGGCGCCGGATCCCACGCCAATGGCCACCAGCAGCAATTGGTAGGGAAAAAAAATGGTCAGCGCTGCAATGGCGGCAGGCCCCAGTTTTGCGACCCAAAAAGTATCCACAACATTATACAGGTTCATGACAAACATGGACATCACACCCGGCAATCCCAGACGCCACAATAATCCGGCGACAGGTGCGGTGCCCAGTCTGGCAGTATGTCTGGGAAGCGGCATAGACACGCGGCAACACTCCGCAAAGAAGTATGTGCAATAAAAATCCACAGGCATTGGCCTGTGGATTATCCCATGATTCCCTGCGACGGCAGAAGATCGCGCCGCACCGAGGCAGGGGCGGCTGCTGAACACATTAGCATACTCTGCAGGGTATGTCGAGCCATGTCTTCACAATGGATTCCGGTATTTGCTTGCTCCGGTGATAGGCATAGCTTATAATGAATTTTTTAATTCCACTTTCCGGATCCATCATAAGTATAACCGGTGCTTTGCCAAGCGGCGGTCAAACGGGGCGTAAAGCTGCAGACGCAAGATTGAAGAAGTAAGTATTTGTAATAGGGGCGGACATGACAACGCATAAACGCAATAAAACCAAAACGCAGGGAGCAAAAAACAAATCCGCTGTCCCGGCCGTCACCCCAACCCGGACCACCCCTTCCAAGCGGAAGAAGCCGGTTCCCCACCCTCGTCGGCCGCGTGCCCAGGGCAGACACAGGCAGCCTGCCACCTTTGACCCCCTGCCAGAATCCGACGCTTTCCTGGTAAAGGAGGATTTGCGCCAGGAAGTCGTGAAATACCGGCGTCAACTGGAAATCATCCGCCAAGCTTCCTTGAGAATGACCACCGAGTTGTCTTTGGATCAAATCCTCAATGGTTTGGTGGTTACGGCCAAGGAATTTTTCAATGCGGACGCCGTATCCTGCATGCATTGGGATGACAGCAAAAGCAAACTGATCATCAAGGCGGGTATTGGTTTTAAAACCGATTATACACACAAGCGCGTCATCCCCGCCCAACGCCTAAAACCCATCATCGATAGCGGGTATGACCATTTTTACCTGGAGAATATTCAGTTGACGGCCAAGGAGGATGTCCAGTTGATACATGCGGAGCAATTGGTGAGCGAGTTGACCATATTCCTCCGTTATGGCCAGGAAATGCTGGGTGCGATCAATATTTACAGCAGGGGACGTATTCGGCATTTTACCCAGGAAGAAATGGAAAACGCCCATTTTTTTGCGCAACAGGCTGCTATTGCCGTGCGCAACGCCAACTTGTACAAAGAGATGAAGGAAGAGGCGCAAATTGCCAAAACCCTGTTGCAGGTGGCCGAGGAGGTGGGGGCGCTTAATTCACTCGACGATGTGACCACCCGCCTGATGATTATTTTACACCGTTCTTTGAAGGTTAAAATCGGAATGATTTTTTTATGGAACCAGGGGAAAAAATTATATCTGCCCTCCAAAGCCGTCGGCCTTCCTCCCCATCGCAGTCCGCTTTTTCAAACCCTGATCCTTCGCCAGGAAGACGTGAACTTCACCGAGGAGGAACTTTCTTTGCGCGAAGTGATTTGTGCCCAAAAGGAACCCGGCCGCTTTCCCATTGAAAAAATCGCCAATGTACTGTTGGAAAGAGATCTCTACTTTGTGCCCCTGGTAACCAAAGGCAAGCTGTTGGGGGCCATTGCAGTTGCGGGGTACCAGGGGAAACAGGATTTTAATCATAAAGACGAGGTTTTTTTACGCGGCATAGCGGCCGAAGCGGCGATTGCTATTGATGACGCCAGCCTCTTTGAGGCGCTGGAAGGAGCATTTTGGGACATCATCAAATCCCTGGCGGCAGCAATTGAAGTCAAAGACAGTTATACGCACAGCCATTCGGAATCGGTGATTAATTATGCCACCGCCATTGCTCAGGAACTCAAGCTGGTTGATACCGAGATCGACCTGTTGAACAAGGCCTGCCTGCTTCATGATTTGGGAAAAATCGGAATCGATGACAGCATCCTGCAAAAAGTGGCGCCTTTGACATTTTATGAACGCAAGAATATCGAACGGCATCCGGTCATCGGCTCCCAGATATTGCAGTCCGTGGGCAGTTTGGCGGATGTGGCAATTATTGTCAGGCATCATCATGAGAAATATGACGGCAGCGGATACCCGGACCGGCTGGCGGGGGAAAACATCCCCCGCTTGGCGCGCATTTTGGCCGTTGCAGATTCTTTTGATGCCATGACCTCCGACCGTCCGTATCGGAAGGCTTTGAATCTTGAACAGGCCGTCGAAGAATTGAAAACGTGTTCCGGCCGGCAATTTGATCCGGAACTGGTGGAAATATTTCTGCGTGTGCTGCAAAGAAAAAAAGTGAAATGGGGATTGGCGCTTCCCCCCGCCACCTGATCAGGACCAGGAAGGATACGCCGGAAGGCGCAGGCGCATAGTAAAGGAAAGGGTTAAACAACATGATGATGGGTGAGGCGCTGGTTCTCGGCGTGGTCCAGGGATTGACTGAGTTTCTGCCAATTAGCAGTTCGGCGCATCTGGTGCTTTTACCACAGATGGCAGGATGGCGGTCCGTGCTGCTCAATTCCCTGGCTTTTGATGTGGCCCTGCATTTTGGCACCCTGCTTGCCGTGCTGTCTTTTTTCTGGCAGGATATCATCCGGATGGCTGCGGCTTTTCTAAAGGGATTTGCCGAGCCGCGGATTTGGCGGGAAACCGACGCCCGGTTGGCCTGGTATATTATCCTGGGAACGCTGCCGGCAGTGGCGGTGGCTGTCTTTTTTAAACCGCTGTTGGAGACGGTTTTTCGCGCCCCGCTGTCCATTGCCTGTTGTCTTTTGGGATTCAGCCTGATCATGATCGGCGCTGAAATTCTGTCGAAGCGGCAAAAACCAGTCACTGCTTTACAATGGCAGGATGCATTATGGATCGGTGCGGCCCAGGCACTGGCTTTGATGCCGGGGGTTTCACGCTCCGGAAGCACGATCGCAGCCGGGTTGTTTTTGGGTTTTAAGCGCGAGGAAGCGGCCCGGTATTCTTTTTTACTGGGAATACCTGCAATAGTAGGCGCCACGGTGATGCAGATCAGGGAATTGACCAGTGCGGTATTTGACCAATCATGGTTTCCCTTGCTTGGCGGGGCCATGGCGGCGGGTTTGACCGGCTACTTTTGCATTAAGTTTTTACTTGCGTATTTACAGCGGCGAACATTATATATATTCATATTTTACCGCCTGTTGTTGGGAACGGCGGTTATTTTCTGGCTGGCGCAAACGCCGTCGCCATAACCGCCCAGGGCTTTTTCGCAGTTCACTTCCTATATGACTTGGTCGATCCTAATTTAAAGGGGGAAAAAGAAATGGATCCATATTCTACGCAGATGCTGATGCTCAACCAACTAGGACACCTTTCCAGTTCATTCATTGAATACGTCCGATCAGTGCTGTTTGCGCTGGTTTGGCTGGTGGTGGGGTTGATCGTGGCGGAAGTGTCAAAACACATCCTCGCGGCGCTATTGCGTGTTGTGCGCTGGGATGCAATGAGCAGCCGGTTGGGCCTGACCAGGGCGCTGGGCAAAATCCGCACAGAGGTCAAGCCCTCGCAAAGCGTGGGCGAAATTGCATTCTGGCTGATATTATTCTCCTTTTTCATGAAATCCCTGATCATTTCCAACATCAATTTTCTCACCGGACTGGGCCGTGCCTATTTTGACAACATAGGGGGAATTTTCCAATCCCTGTTTGTCCTGCTGATATCGCTGTTGCTGGCACAGTGGATCGCCCGACTCGTGTGCGTATTGGTCGAAGGTGCGGGCGCGCTGCTGGCGGCGGGTATGGGCAGGGCTTTGGTTGTGTCCTTGGGTATTTACGCGTCTTTGCATCTTCTGGGATGGGAAAAAGAATTGCTCCTGCCCCTGGTTATTGTTCTTTTCAGCGGCGCCCAGCTGGCGCTGGCGCTGAATTGGGCGTTCAAAAGCGGCAAGACCTATCGCCAGGTGATTCGCATCGAGGAATGCGAGGAGGTTTCTACCGGGTTATGATTATTCTTGGACGCGATGTCTGCGGCAATTTGGAAGTGTCTTCCCGCAAAGAGTGGCTGGAAACCAACGGCATTGGCGGATATGCCCAGGGCACAGTGGCGGGAATGCACACCCGCAGTTACCATTCTCTGCTCACCGTCTCGTTGGAGACGCCTTTGCGTCGCGTCATCATGCTTTCCCAGTTGGAAGAGACCCTGCAGTATGGAAACAAAAAATACTCGTTGTCCACCAACCAGTACCGGCAGGCGATTGCGCCGCTCGGATATTTGAACATTGAAGAATTCAGATTGGACCCCTTTCCCCTCATCACCTACCGCATTGCGGATCTGCTCTTGGAAAAACAGATATTCATGTCCTTTGGCACGCATTTAACCTGGATCACCTACCGTCTTTTAGCGCCCCTGCCGGCAGGAACACAGGTGCAGCTGGCCGTGCGTCCTTTGGTCAATTTTCGTGATCATCATTTGCAAAAACGCGAACGCCGGTTTTTCAACACGCATCATGATCTGGAGAGAAAAATAATCCGCTTATTGCCGGATAAAAATTACCCTTCTTTGAACGTTTATCACAATGCCATGGGCTACGAGCATTCCGCCCTTTGGTACCATGATCTTTTTTACCGGGAGGAAAAACAAAGAGGGCTCGAATGTGAAGAGGATCTTTTTTCGCCGGGGATCATTCATTTTAATTTTATTCCCGGCAACGAATCGGGCTTTATTGCCGCCACCATCCACACCCTGGAAAATCCCGACCCGGACGTTGCCGCCACGGCGGAAAGAATACGGCGGCGGGATTTGAAAAAGACGATTGAACCCGGCGACCGTTTTGGCGAAGTGCTGGCGGAGGCGGCGGATCAGTTCCTGGTCAAGCGCGGCGAAGGCTTGAGTGTTATTGCAGGCTATCCGTGGCTGCCCGACAGCGGCAGGGAAGCCATGATCGCTTTGCCGGGTTTGACGCTGGTCTTGAAACGCTGGGAAGAAGCCAGGCTCCTGCTGGAAAACTTTGCCGGGTATTGCCACGAAGGCCTGCTGCCGAATTATTTCATCGAGTCCAACGCCAAGCCTTTTTATAATACCGTGGATGCCGCCCTGTGGTTTTTCGTGGCGGTATACCATTACCACCGCTTGGCGGACGGGGCCGCTGATTTCATCCGGGATAAACTCTGGGAAACCATGAAGCAAATCATCGACGCTTACCGCAAAGGCACATTGTACGGCATAAAAATGGAAGACGACGGTTTGATTACGATTCCGGAGGAAAGCGGACAATTGACCTGGATGGACGCCCAGGTCGGGGATTGGATTGTTACGCCGCGGTCCGGCAAACCGATAGAAGTGAATGCTTTATGGTACAATGCCCTGTGTGTGATGAGGGAATCAGCCCGCCTTTTTGGCACGGAGGATGACGTTCGCGAATACACGGCTTTGGCGGACGCCGCCAAGCGTTCTTTCTGCCGCGCGTATTGGAACGAAGTGGACGGATATTGCTATGACCGCGTGGAGGATCATTACCAGGATCCCAGCCTGCGTCCCAATCAGATTTTAGCCATCTCCCTCCCTTTTCCTTTGTTTGAAGGGGACAGGGCAAAAAAAATAATGGAAATCCTGCGCCAGGAATTGTATACCACCTTTGGTTTCCGAACCCTCAGCCGTGATCACGAGGACTACAAAGGGACCTATGACGGCGACATCATCAGCCGCGAGGGGGCGGCGTATCAAGGGACGGTTTGGCCGTGGTTGCTGGGTCCGTACGCGGATGCGCTGCGCAAGGTGTATGGCAATACCACCCAGATTCGATCTGAAATCCGGAGACTCATCAAACCTTTTGAAACGCACATCAAAGAAGTCGGTCTGGGGACCATCTCCGAAATGTTTGACGGCGACCCTCCCCACTCCGCCCGGGGCTGCATCTCGCGCGCTGCCAGTGTGAGTGAAATGCTGCGCTTGCATATAGAACTCCAAAAGGATCCTTCCTAGACCTCAATCCTGTCTGCTCGCAATACACAAAGGCGCAGCCCCGAAGTTTGGCGTTTTGGATTTGCCTTGCTTTTATGAAACCGGACAAATATAATACATTCGGTTTTCATACACGCGAGGGGGTGTGCCTTCTGGATATTGGCCAGGGTAGTGCCACACAACAGCTTCCTCCGGCAGTAAAACGCTGGAATTGGGGCGCCATGCTGCTGAATGTGATCTGGGGGGCAAGGTATAATGTTGATTTTGCTTTTTTAACCCTGGTCCCGGTCGTGGGTCTGATTGTGCCTTTTGTGCTGGGGATAAAAGGCGGCGAGTGGGCTTGGAAAAAAAACCATTGGCAAAGCGCCGCCGAGTATGAGAAGTCACAGGCCAATTGGACCCTTTGGGGATTTGCGACCTGGTTTTTTTTAGCGGTGATACTTTTCATCCCTGCGGTCAATACCGCGATTCTGCTCAAGTGGAACCGCTCCGCGGTGTATCAACAAACAGCACCCGCGTTCATCCGCCTCGAACACATCAAGGCCATACTCGGGGATCGTCTTTCCTACAGACTGTATGCCTCGAAACGTCTGTCGGATCAATTGCGATATCTGGGCATCCGCTTTAAAGGCACCCAGACCGCTCTCAAGGCCCGCTTTTATGTAATGGAGATTGACGGGCAATGGGCCGTCTACCGCATCACCCTGTTTAAACCCAACAACCGATCGTTTGTTGATTTTCCCCTGCCCCCGGAATGGCTGCTGTACGGGCCAGGAGAGATGCCGGACCAGGCAGACTCCCCGCCAAAGAACCACGATGTTATTCTCGCCGACGCAGGCAGCAAAGCGCCCTACCGTCGTTTGGCGCGGGTAATAAGCGAGTTGCAGGATAGTCTCTCCGAAACCGATGCGCTGGACCTCGTCCGCTTCCCGCCCAAAATAATCTATCGGGGAGCGACCAAAACCGGAGCCTTGAAAATAAAAAAGAAACTGGAGGATTTTGGCGCAACGGTGGAGATACAGGAGCGTGCTGATCCCCGATGAAAAAAAAACATTCCGGAAGGATCTCGCCCCCGGAACAGGCGGCGCTGTCATTTTTGCTCCAGGACTTTAACCAATGCTTTGAGCAGATGCGTTATTATGACGGCCAGATGATAAGTATCTTCAGGTTTATCTTTGTGGCTTACACATTTTTAACCGGGGTGGTCACCTCCCTTTACCAGTATTACGGCAATCATCACCTGCAGCTGCAAATGCCTGCTGTCATAACCCTGTCGGTGGCGCTGGCGTTGGGTGTATTTAGCTTTGCCATTATCATCCGGAACCGGATTTATTTCGTGCGCGTGGCACGCTACATCAACGAACAACGGGCGATGTTTTTGGCATGGAAGCCCATGGGGTTTGAAAACCAGGCGCGCATGTATATCCGCCCGGAGCAACCGCTCTATTTTAATGGGTGGAGTTCCCAATCATGGCTGCTCTACATCATGGCTTTTTTAAACGCCATGGTGCTTTTGGCCATCGGGTTTTTTACCTGTGGTTTTTCCTGGGGCGTTTATTTGCTGGCGGCGCTTATTTTCACACTCCAGCTTCTCGCCGCCGTGTGGACGCTCAAAGCCTACGAATGAAATGCCTCCGCAGGGTCTGAGAAGCGGCATGGACGCCATCATCCTGTCAAGTTCCGATCTGCATTCCTATTACCGGCCTAGCAAATGTGCTTTGCGGGTTTATCTCAAGCAGCAGGGCCTTCCGGCCGGGGCGGAGGGGCCCTATGAAAAAATCCTGCGCCGTCTGGGTGAACGGCATGAGCAGCGTTATCTGGAGGCTTTTCCGGCAACGGAAAATATAGCGGCATATCCCCGCAGCCAGCGCCGCCGCCGGACACTGGAAGCCGTTCAACATGGCGCCTCCGTTTTGTATCACCCTGTGTTTGCAGCGCAATGTACCTTGCATGGCCGCAGCTGTGACGTCTGGGGAGAACCGGATTTGCTGATCCGAAGCGGGGAGGGGTATATCATCCGGGAAGTAAAGATGCCTTTGCGCATCAACGAACAGGATCACCCGGAAATTATACGGCAGTTGCAATTATATTCGTGGTTGTATGCGCAGACATTCCAGCGGCCGCCGGTGCGCTTGGAGGTATTCAACGGCGCCTCCGCAGTTGAGGCTGTTTTGGATGCCGGGGAAGAAACGCTGCTTCAGCTCCTGGATGCAATCGTGGGCTGGCGTTGTGCCACACACGAACCTTTCAGCCCCATCGGCTGGAGCAAGTGCGGTGGTTGCGGATTTCACGATTATTGCTGGGCCCGCGCCTGGAAGGCACGGGACG
>JAFGIQ010000068.1 GCA_016929575.1 candidate division FCPU426 bacterium | reverse complement strand
GGGCAGCCAGCACATGCTCGGTATGATACCCGCCGGTTACCAGGACAGCAATCTGCTCCCCGTGTTTTTGCATGCGGGCCAGTGTGTTTTGCGCCAGGTGCCGGCTGCGCTCGTCCGCCACCCGGTAAAAATCAGCGGCTGCGTTCAAGTATCCGTCCAGCATGTAAACTTCCGGGGCTATCTCCACCATATCCGGCCCCGCCTGGCCGCGGATAAAGTCGATAAAAGTCTGAACCTGAAAAGCCTGGCGCTGGCCGCGGAACTCGGACAATTCCCCGGGTGTCACAGAAATGTTGAGGAGTTTTTCCACCAGGCCCAGGCGCCGGAGGCATTCGTCCAGATCACGCTGAAGCGGGAGCGTATACAGGCTCTCCCGAATCATCAGGTCCAGACGATCCATCTCCGCGAAGAGCGCTTCGGCGTTGATCTCAGGAGAAAACAATGCCTGGCTGCTCCTCAAGTACGTCTGCATTTGGGTAAACGGCCGGCGATCCAGGCGGAGCCGGCCTGCGGCTTTGAAAAGATAACGGCAATGCTGGAGCACGCTGCTGCGCCCTCCCCGATAGGCTGTGCAATGCTGGTCGTGGCTTGACAAGGCGGAGGAATAAATCCGCGGCTTGAGGCTTTCACAGGCTTCGCGCAGATCCAGGCAATATCCCTGGCCCTCGTCTTTCAGGATGAAGTCCACGGTGCGCTTGTTGCGCGCATAGAGTTCCGCGGTCTCGATCCCCTCCAAAACCATCTCCTGACCGGCGGTAATGGCATAATATTCGGCACCGGATAATTTTCCCTTCCTGACAAAGTAGTCGCTGACTTCCTCCCGTATCTTGGCTAAGGGAAACGACCTTAGCTTGGTCGTATTGATCGGAAGCGAAGCGCCTTCCACGGCCAGAAGGCGCAAGCCGTGCTTTTCAGCCAGGTAGCGGATAATGGCTGCAATGTTTTTCTGCACCTCGTAGTTGCAATGCAGGTCTTGGATGTACACCACCGCCGGTCCGTTGTTTTGCCAGACGTGGTCAATGTTTCCCAGTTGTTTGGAAATCTCAAGCGGTTGCTGATTGAATAGAAAGGTATTCAAGCCAAGGTAATTTTGTGTTTCCACCGCCCAGGTAAGATAGGGAAAGATAAAACAAAGCGCCAACAAAACAGCAATGGTTTTGCGGAGTATTTTACGCCGTGGTTTTTGCCAGGTTGAGAATGAAGCAAGAGATAATAAGGGATTCATTCCTGCTTTTTCTCTTAAAAAAGGAGGCATTATACCCTTCTTACTTTGGAGTTTTATATTTTTTCAATTATATCATGAAAAAATATACATATCAATGGTATATGCCTATAATATAGCTTATTTTAAATAATTATATGAAACGTGTTTCCATTTGAAACCTTTTGTCTTCAAAAGAAAATAAAATCTAGCCATATTTTTCTATAAAGTGCATTTTATAAATATTATGGACCCTTTCCAGCGTTTCATTTAACACTGTAAGAAATTGTCCAGCATTGGTTTCTATACCCATAACACGTTTGCCTAAGGAGGCCAATTCCCCCTGATTTTGTGGCAAGGCATGAATTTGTTGATCCTCTAAAATCTGCAAAAAATGCTCCACCCGCCGTAAAAAAATATAATCTTCCTGCATCTGTACAGCTGTACGGTTGTCAAGAATCCCGGTTTGTCCAAGATGCTCCAAGGCAGTCAAGGTATTGCCCTCAACTATATCAGGGTAGGCTGCTGCATGAATCATTTGCATTCCCTGAACCATAAACTCAATGTCCCGCAGTCCGCCCAGGCCGCTTTTCACGTCCATGACCTGCTGATTGCGCTGGTTTTGTTTCATCGCCAGGCTGCGCATTTTTTCAATGGATTGAACAACCAAGCGTGGGTCCCGTTCAGTCAGCAGTAAAAAGCGAAGCTGCTCGCATAAAGCATTGCCCAGCTGCAGATTCCCGGCCACTGGTCGGATTTTCAAAAGCGCCTGTATCTCCCCCAAAGTGGCCGTAGTCTGATAATAATGCACCAGGTGGTCAATGCTGGGTATCAGCAGGCCTTCGGCCCCATACGGCCGCAGGCGCAGATCCACGCGGTACATATTCCCCTCTTCCGTATATTGCGCCAGATAGGCGCGCGTGTTCTCCATCACCAGTGCAAAGGGGTCTTTCCCCAGCTCCTGGGCCAGGCGCTGACGCCAAGAGCCGGCATGCTCCGCACACACCCCTAAAAGATCGATATCCGAACTGTAATTCAATTCACGGCCGCCGAGTTTTCCCAAAGCCAAAATACAATAATATTGTGCAGGATCCCCGCTTGCGGCTGCCGGTATTTTCCCGGCGGCGCGCAAAACTTCCCAGCTTCTATCCAAAACCATCTGAATCAAGGTGTCTGCCAGGTTCGAAAGATCATGCACCACCTCCGCCAATGAAGCCTGCAGGGCGATGTCCCGTGTCCCGATGCGAAGCATTTCGCGGCGCCGGTATCGCCGTAAAGCATTCAACCACTCCCGCTCCCCCTCATGCGCCGCGCGCATTTTCACCAGTTCATCGGCATGGTCGCGGTGTTCGCGGGGACGCCGTAGATTGCGGGGGTCGGTCACCCAGTCTAAAAATTCCGGATTGCGCACCAACACATTGGCTAAGAATTGGCTGCTGGAAAAAAGCTTGAGCAGGATTTCCAGGCGCATGGGCTGGGAGCTTAGCATTTCAAAGTGACGGCGGGGATCTGGCAGGGCTTGCACAAAACGCTCCCAATTGTTCAAGGCCATGTCCGGATCCGGAGTCAGGCGCAAACTGTCGCAGGCCAAAATGGCCAGACGCGCAAATTCAAGGCGCTGACCCGCATCTCCGGCCAGTTTGCGCAGGTTGACATAGGCGCGCTCGGGATCCTGTAAACCATATCCTCCGAGAATGCCTTGGCGCAGCTGCAAAGAAACCTGGTCGGAAAGAATCACGTCCGCCACATTGCCTGCAGCTGCTCCGGGCAGGGATTCCCGGCCAAAATGCCTTTCCACAAACACACGGATAGCTGCCGTACGGGTTTCAAACTCCAGGTACAATTGTTGGCCGGGATCCAGGCTGGTTTCCGATACATGGGCATACCCCATGCGACGCGCCAAGTGCAGGTATTCGTCCGACCCGATGGGCGGCAGAAAAAGATCCTGGGCAGAACCGCGCAGCATGCGCAGGCCGTTGATGAGCCGGCGCAAAAAATTGTAGGCTTCATTTAATGCCTGCAACTCGTCCTCCGCCAGGACTCCGGCCTCGCAGAGGCCCTCCAGGGCCTGATGAATGCGGGGTGTCCGCAGTTTGGAGTTATCCTTCCCGTACATCACCTGCAGGACTTGCACGTCGTATTCCAGATCCACCAGTGCTCCGGGACTGAACTTGGCGTTGAGTTTTCCACCCCGGGTTTTTTCCTCGAATTGCTTTGACCGGAGCTCACGCAATTCTTCAAAGCGTATGGTATTGGCCGTGTAAATAAATTCATCCCGCAACCTTTCCAGCCGAGATCCCAGGTCAGCATCACCACCCACACTCCGCAGGCGGACCAAAGCCAGACGCTCGTAGGACATGGCCGGTCCTTGGGAGCCGTAGTAATTGCAAAAATTCTCCAGACTGCATGCCAGAGGGCCATCCTTGCCGTATGGACGCAGGCGCAGGTCGATATTAAAAATACCCTCGCGTTTGGCGTGAATAAATTTGGCGGTGTTTTGGACCAACTGCTCGTAAAATTCGGCATTGGTCAGGACCAGTCCTCCGTCGGTCTGTCCGTTGTCGCTGTAGACAAAAAGCAATTCTATGTCCGAAGCATACCCCAGATCCGCGCCGCCGAATTTTCCCAAACCCAGTATCGCGTACTGCGCCTCCAGGCCGGCCACAGTGCGCGGCCTCCCAAAACGTTCTGCCATAGCGTCGAAATTAATGCGCGCGGCTTTACGGATGATCACGGTGGCCAGGTACGTAAGGTATTCTGCCAGAGTCTTGAAATCCGCGCCCGGAGTCAGGATATAATCCAGATCAATCAGAAAAATCTCGCGGTCTTTGAACGCATTCAGACGTTGGCACTGTTCCTCCAGACCGCTGGCCCCGGCCAAAGCCATTTCCAAGCGGTCGGGCAGGGTTTCCACATCTTCGGCGAAACGCCTTTCCTCCACATGCGGTGCCAGCATGGGCAGCAGCGTCTCATATTGCAGGCGGATCATGTCCTCCCAGAGAAAATCACTGGTCCCCAGCAATTGGGCCAATTCCCTTAAAATACTGGGTTCGGATAAAAGCTCCACCCAGCGGCCATGTTGCGGCAACTGCAGGATATCCTCCACCAGTTTTTCAAAACGCGAAAGGGCCGCATAGGGATCCGGCGCACTGCCGAGAAAATAGGTGAACTGCTTGGTGATCAAAACCGACAGCTTTATCTGATCCAGGGCGGCAGTATCGGTTATTTGCTTTCCCTTGTTATCCACAAAATCGATTATATCCTCAATACGATTGTCCACCGTATTAATGCGCACGTGTTCAATAGAAATGCCTTTGAGGGACAAGGCATTGCTGATGGAGTACAAAAAACCCGGCGTGTCCTGGGAAATGATGCCTAATCTCGTAAAAGGGCCGCTTTTATTATCAATATGAATCTCAACCGGAAACAGCACGGGATGGTGATGTTGCAGGGTTTCCAGGCGCCGCGCTACTTTTTCATTTACGCGGTGTTTGGCCAAAGCCATTTCCTGTTCCCCGCCTTTTTCTAAAAGCACAAAAAGCCCTTTCATTTGGATCATAAATTCTTGGTGCCAGGCACCTGCCGGCAAATCCGTTGCCAACGTGCCGATAAAATGATCCACAATCCGGCGTCTTGCCCATGGATCCGCCTGATCTTTACGATAGACATACGGAGCCCGGCGTTGGCTGCGCAAGGTTTCACGCAAGTGTACTTGAGCATATGTATGAATTCCGCCGGACTGAATATCCATCCCCAAACCGGTCATTAATCCAGTAATAAGGGCAAATTCCGATGGATAATCAAAAGCCAGGATAGTTAATTCCACTTGTTCCTGTTTGATATGTAAAAGGATTTCAACTGGATTTTCTGTTGAAAGCTTGGATAAACTCCGAATATGCTGGGCAATCGTCTCTAAATTAAAGCGGTTAAAATAGCGTTCATCCAGACGATTCAGATGTTCCTGAAGCAGCCTTTTGTCTATATCCGGACACGCTGTGTGCAAAATGTTTAATCCTGGTTTCATATACCTAGGCCTTGTATCTTAGATAGTATTTTTTCTTTGGTGCCAGGCACAATTATTACATAATTATTAATTTTTTTTACAATTTTTCCCAGCCAAACCTGTCTCAATCAATAAATACAATTACAAGGAGGATATATGGGCAGACCCAAACGATTGAAAGGCGCGGACACTACTTATCACATCACCACTAGAACAAATGGTAAAAAATTATTCATGAAAAAAAAGTCGGATCACAAAGCATTATGTCGTTGTATATTGAAATTATTGTCCAAACACAACATTATCTGCCATGCATTTACGCCCATGACCAATCACTTTCATATGATTATCTATATTGAAAACCACAGTTCTGATTTATCTCAGTTTATGTGCGAATTGAAAACCGCCTATGCCAAATATTATAATCACAAATATAATATGTCAGGACATTTCTGGGGTGATCGTTTTAAATCCACAATAATAGAAGCGGAAAAATATCTCTTAGCTTGTATGCGTTATATTGATCGTAATCCAGTCAAAGCAGGGCTAGTTTCCATGCCTGGAGATTGGCACTATAGTTCCTATCACTTTTATGCATCTGGTCAAAACCATCCCATTTTATCTATCATTTCCCATCCAGCCTATTTATCGTTGTCAGAAGACGTTATACAAAGACAGGAATTATATAAAGAATTTGTCAACCAACCAGATGCACTGTCAGATAGCCTGCACAATACTATGGATAAAAACCAGTTTTTGGCTTCAGATAATTACATATTAAATTTCAAAGCAAAGAAACTATAGGAGACGTGCCTGGCACCAACTAGTATTATTCCGATGCTTTTTCATAATAATTTACTAGGTTTTTACTATATGGAAAAACATAGCCGCTGTCTGGCACATAAAAATTACCAGCAGCATTGGTTTTAAAGCTGCCAATATATTCGCAATTAATGCGGGGCGAAGGTGTGCCCTTTTCGAACATCCAGTAAAATGTAAATCGATCTCCAGGTTGCTGGGAGCCGATAAAACATCGTTTGGTCTCCGCCTCAATCTTCCAGCTTCCGTACATATCCACGTTGCTGGGGGCTTTGACGATAATCACGTTTTTGACTCGCAAGATCATACTTATGTCGGTTTTTTGAATATTATCCATTATTATTTTTTCAGGAGGCAAAATATTCTCGGAGCCTTCAGAGGGGGGATGTGATCCGCAGCCGGCTAAAAACGCAGACGCTAGCCACGCTGCCCATATCAAATAAAACCTAAATTTGACCATGCTTTTTCTCTCCGGTTTTTCAATAAAACCAGCTCTACGGTATGACTTTTAGGTTGTGATTATTGTGCCGCTTTGTGATATCAATGCCTCGTCTGTTTCCCGCAGACGTTTTACCAGCTTGGCGATGAATACCTTGAAAAATTTCAATGCTGCTTTTGGCGTTTGATTGGCGAATTCCGAAAAATTGTCCGGCGTGAGTTTATATAGGACGGCGTCTCCAGAAGAAACAGCCGCAGCAGATCTCGGTTGGGAGTCTAAAAATGACATGTCGCCAAAGAAATTGCCTGTGCCCAGCACAGCCAAAACTTTAGTGCCAACACCTTGCCCCTTAAGTATATTAATAGCCCCTTCAAGTATAAAATAAAGGGCCTCGTCGTCTTTATCCCCTTCATCAAACACGGTTTCGCCATCTGACAAGCGCAGTTCTTCACAGTAGTTGACTAATGTATGCAATTCATCATCGGTAAAGTTCTTAAAAAGAAGATTACTCCCTAAGACCTGGACAAGATCTCCCATGCCTGTCCTCCTGATTTTATTAGTATTTCGCAGAATCATTTATTCGTGGCTTTCAATACTCACTGCTGCAAATTTCAGTCATGTTTCATATTGTATCATATCACCGTGCCTGGCACCATCATCCATATTTTTACCATACACTGGCAAGTGTTTTTGTGTATAATTCTCGGGAATTATTCTTTTTCCTGGAGGCGACGAAATATGGCTTTAAAATCCAACCAGCGTATAGTCCGTACATTTGCCTGGGCGTCATTTTTTAATGACCTGGGTTCGGATATGATCTATCCGATCTGGCCTTTGTTTGTGACCACCGTCTTACACGCCAATATGGCGGTGATGGGCTTAATCGACGGCCTGGGCGAGGCCATTGTCTCCATCTCCCAGGCTTTGTCAGGCTACCTTTCAGACCGCACCCGCAAATACAAAGTTTTCGTCTGGCTGGGATATTCCTTTGGCCTGCTTTCACGCATCGGCTATGCCTTAGCCAGTGCCTGGCACCAGCTGATCCCGCTTAAAATCCTCGACCGTGCCGGTAAAATGCGGGGCGCGCCCCGCGACGCCATGGTCGCCTCGTTGTCCAAGGATTCCGACCGCGGCGCCAATTTTGGCCTGTTGCGCTCCATGGATAATCTTGGTGCTTTTGTCGGCATTATCGCCTGTATCATCCTGGTGCAATTCATCTCCTACCGCACCTTGTTCCTGCTGGCCGCCGCGCCTTCCGCAGTGAGCGTGTTGTTGATCATTTTTTTTATCCGCGAGCAAAAAACCGGCGAGGCAAAATTATTCAAAGGACTGCGCTTGAAGGATCTTACCGCCAATTTTAAATTGCTGCTTCTGCTTTCTACCCTCTTTGCCCTGGGTTCGTTCAGCTATTCCTTTCTATTGCTTTTTGCCAAGGAAAAAGGTTTTACGCTGGCTGTGGTGCCTGTATTTTACCTCGTCTTCACTGCCCTGGCAGCTGCGAGTTCTCTGCCGTTTGGCCGCCTTTCGGACCGTATCGGGCGCAAACAAGTGCTGCTGGCTGGATTCGGTTTGTGGGCCCTGGTATGCCTGGTTTTCTTTTTTTTACGTTCCAGCTGGTCTTTGTGGGCGGGATTTGTTCTCTACGGTCTTCACCGGGGAGCATTTGAAACCGTGCAAAAAGCCTTTGTGGCCGAACTGGCCCCCCCTATGTACAAAGCCAGCGCTTTGGGAGGCCATCAGATGGTCATAGGCCTGTGCGCTTTCCCGGCTTCTTTCCTGGCCGGGATACTCTGGGACGCTGTTTCCCCGACCGCACCCTTTGCCCTCTCGCTGGGGCTCACTCTGGGGGCAATGTTGCTGCTCCTCTTTGTCCAGGAAGGAACCTCGAAAAGCATAAAATAGTTTCTTTTCAATCTGCGGTCTTGCCAGCGTTTTATTGGTTCCGGTGTTTTTATGCTGACGACAACGGCGCTACCGATTTTTCGGCGCTTTACACGTGCGCGTTTTTCGTTTGCCCCGGTGCTCTGAATGCGCTTTTATTAAAATCAATATGCTCATCGCCGCGGCCAGGACCAGCAAGCGGTGCATGCTGCGGCCGCTTCGCCGATACCCTTTTTGATACCGGTGGTGCGTCCGCACGTATTCGTGATACGCATGCAAAGCGCACCAGGTGATATCCTGCTCAACTTTCCACTGCGGCGATGGTGTCAGATGCCGGTCACGCAATGCAAGGGACGCTGGCGGCGCCGGGCTTTTGCTATGCAACCATAACCATACTTTTTCTTCGACTTCCTTCCTAAAACGCGGCCTGAGGATGGCCGGAGCCGCATAGCAATCCAAATCCAGCTCGTAACGGGCATGCCAATTGCCGTTGTAACCAGCGGCATGGTGGGGCACACAGGCGTCCTGTACGGCGTGCAGCACAGCTCCCAGCAGATGTTGCCGCTTCCGCGGGCCCTGCAAATAGCGTCCATACCAGTATCTGCCCATATTATCCACCGGCATAAACACACTATAGGGCACACCTTTTCCCTTTTTTCCCAGGCAGTCTGCCAATGGAAACCGCGCAGCCAGTTCGGCTTTGACTGAGGCATGCCTTTTCAAATCTCCCGGATATGAATAGTGCTGCAGGGATGGCGAGCAGTCGCGATACCATTTGTGTCCATAGGCGTGTACATATTCATCATTCAATCCGAAATGGATGAATTCATCAACCTTCATGCGCCCATAGAAAGGCTTAAGATATGCCGGCAGGCTGGCATGGATGCTTTCATACTGCCCGCGGCCGGCTGACCCGCGTTGGTAGCTATAGCCGTCATAGTCATCAAACAGGCCATCGCCTTTCTGAATATCAATGAAATGGTTGAAGGCCGTATAATCTTTTTTTAAAAAACCATAACGCGGAATATCATCCAGGGCGGCAAACTCCCGCTTATGCGGATCATCCCTGCCAAACTCCACATCCACGATTTCCAGATCCTGGACATGGTCAATGTCCTCGCTGAATTTCACCATGGCCTCGGCTGCCGGGCCCTCATACCAGCGCCCGCAGGCACTGTTGACGAAGTCCTTGGCCCAGCGCGTAAGAATAACATGTGTTTTTTCATTCATTGGGCACCATTCACCACCATCCATGCGTGTCAATGCGCATTCACCCGGCAGAAACATGCTGCCGTTTTTTTCGACACATTGCCTTTTCCGGTCACAAGATTCACCCTGGCTTGCGCATAACAAAAAATGCATATCCGAAATAGTCCGAATATTTTTGATATATGGCAATCTCGTTTTCAAAAACGGGTATCAGGCGCATGGTTTCAGGATCTGCCCGGCATTCCCGCCGCACCTGGGCAATTCTCATCTGCATGGGAGCATAAAACTCATCCCACCAGGCTGTGGGCGGCAGAATGAAATGTTCCACCAGCACATATCCGCACTTGCTGATAATCTCCAGATTGGCAGCCACATCCTTGATATCCGGATATTCGGCATCCCAGTTTTCCCGCAATTCCCGGGGCGGATCCGGCCGCAACCAGACCGCTTCGGTCAGGGCGAAATAGCCGCCTGGTTTTAAAAAACGGCCCAGTGTGCGCAGGCCGTTTTCAAAACCCATTTGATACACAGCGCCTTCTGACCAGATAATGTCAAAATGCCTTTCCGGAAAATCCAGGCAGTTCATATCTGCATTGTGCGCGCGAATGCGGCTGCTTAAGCCGAGCTTTTGAACTACCTGTTCAAGGCGGTCGATAAAATGCTGGTTGGTATCTATTGCGATAATTTCACCGGCTGAAACCGCTGCCAAATCCAGGGTTTGTTTGCCCGGGCCGCAGCCAACATCCAGTATTCTTGGTTTTGCCGGCAAATTCCGCACAAGCGCATATGCCCGTCGTGTGGAAGCCGCATTTCCCGGCCCGCCACGAGGCATCTCATTGAATATGTTAAAAAAAAGCTCTTTAAATTTGGGGTTGTCGAAATCCATCCTTTGCTCCTTTTTTTCAATAGTAAGGCAGCAGAGTCCGCTGCTGGCTTTGGCCCGGCAGAGCAAGTATTCCCCATTGCCAGCGTGGTTCCCGTGAATATTCCTCCAAATAAGTTAAAAAGTCTGGAAAAAAACTTGACATGGCTGCTTGCCCCTTTCGGCATAGGCGTTATTATACTACAATGGAAGCATCAGGACTTCCAATTTTACTGCCGCCCTGAACGCCACTTTTGCGAGTATCAGAAACAGAAATGATTTGTAATATTTTGACAACAGCCATCAGGTTCTGGACAAATCAGCCGAAAAATAATACTATGGATCCCCTGGGGCCTTCCCGGGGCAGCGACACACCCGGGTTATTCTGCGCTGGCGCATGGACTGACATAGGCAATCCCACGCCAAAGCGCGGAGGTTATCCGACCCGGCGAATCAACCATGAATGGCAAGGAGCATCCGTGTCCGGAGACATTGTCATCAAAACCTCCACCCATGGTTCTGTTGAAGTCGTCAAGGTCAGCGGTTTTATGGACATGACCCAGGTAGAAATCTTCGAGCAAATGCTCGATACCCTGATTTCCTCCGGCAAGATGAAGATCGTGCTTGATTTCAGCGATCTGGAATACATCGCCTCTTCCGCCCTGGGAGCCATCATCGCCCGGATTCACACCACCCGGCTGCAAAAAGGCGATATACGTATCGGCGGCCATTCCCCTGTTGTCCTGGACATCCTGCAGTCTTTCGGTTTCTCCAGGGTCTTTTCCCTGGCCTCCACTCCGGAAGAAGCCATCGCGCTGTTTAAAACCTGATGCGGCATCACCCTATTTCACTGCTGTCCGATATGGAAATGGCTGGCAAGAGAAAAAAACCCCCTTGCCCGTTTTTTCCAAACGGTATTCATGTAACGTCATTC
>JAFGIQ010000067.1 GCA_016929575.1 candidate division FCPU426 bacterium | reverse complement strand
GGCGATCATGCGCTTGAAATTAGCCGGCGGCATCAACTTCACGGCCAGCCATAATCCGGCTGAATACCAGGGATTTAAATGGTCCAACGCCCACGGCAGTCCGGCCACGAAAGAGGAAGTGGCTCCCATTGAACAGGAAGCCAACCGGCTGTTGTTACAGGGCGGAGGCAAGCCGGCGCGCGGCACGCGGCCGGGTAAAATGATTCCGCATGATCCCAAACCGCATTATTTGCGGCTGATAGATAAAATGATTCCGCTGCCCATTTTGCGCCGGGCCAGACTCACAGTGGTCGCGGACCCTTTGTACGGAGCCGGCCGGGGTTATTTGGACGAATGCCTGCGCCTGGCCGGTTGCCGGGTCACGGTGCTGCATGACTGGCGGGATGCGCTTTTTGGCGGGCATCCGCCGGAGCCCAATGCGCAATATATGAGCGCAGCAACGCTGGTGATGAAACGCCAGCATGCGCATTTGGCCCTGGGAACGGACGGGGACGCCGACCGTTTCGGTGTGGTGGATCAAGACGGCACTTTTTTGACTCCCAATGAAATTCTGGCTTTGACCGTTTACCTGTTGGTGAAGCACCGCGGGCTGAAGGGCCGCGTTGTCCGTTCGGTGGTCACCAGCCACCTGGTGGATGCAGTGGCAAAAAAATACGGTCTGCCGGTGGAAGTCACGCCCGTCGGGTTTAAATACATTGGCGAGAGCATGATTCGCGGCGGCTTTTTGGCCGGCGGCGAGGAAAGCGGCGGCTTGACAATTGTCGGACATGTGCCCGAGAAAGACGGGATATTGGCCTGTCTGCTCATGGTGGAATTGGTGGCCAGGGAGAAAAAAAGCCTCAAAACGATCCTGCGGGAAATATATGCCCAGGTGGGCCGTATTGTCACAGACAGGATCAATGTCTCGCTGCAATCAAAAGCAGACGGAGAGCGATTGCGCCATGTCCTGCAACGTCTGAATCCCAGGCAATTGGCCGGATATAAGGTGGCGGAGATTGATACCATGGACGGGTACAAGTATGTTTTAGAAAACGGAGCCTGGATTGGAATCCGCTTGTCCGGCACCGAGCCAGTGGCCCGTCTATATGTGGAAGCCGACAACGCCGGTCTGCTTTCTCGGCTGGCCGCCGAGGGACGGAAGTTGCTTGGAGCAGTATAAGGTGAAATCCCCTTCATTGTATCGCAGCCGATTGCAAAACGGCCTGACCATCCTGGTACAACCCCTCCATAATCTGGAATCCGTTTCCGTCGGCTTAAGCGTTGGTGTCGGATCGCGTTATGAGAGCCTGGGGAACGCGGGCATGAGCCACTTTGTTGAACACATGCTTTTTCAGGGCACGCAGCGCAGGGATGTCCAGGAATTATCGCGTGTTATCAGCGCCATCGGCGGCACGTTGGATGCCTGTACCGGGAGGGAGAGCACCGTCTATTACGCCAAAGTGCCCGGGCGCCACTTCACTTTGGCCATGGATGTGCTGGCGGACATGGTTTTGCACTCCCGTTTTGCCGGCAGTGCCATGCAAAAGGAGAAAAACATTATCTGTGAAGAAATACGCATGTATGAGGATTCCCCGGAAGACTGGGTTCATGATCTTCTTTTTCAAGCCATGTGGCCGCGGCACCCCCTGGGCCGCTCCATCCTGGGGACGCCGCCAAGCCTCCGGGCCATTCAGCGCCCGGATGTGCTTCGCTTTATGCGGGCAAACTATTTGCCGCAAAACATGATCCTGTCCGTGGCCGGTTCAGTCACGCCGGCGCAAGTCGTCAAACAAGCGCGCCGCTGGCTGGGCGAAAGTGTTTTGCCCGGACGCAACCGTGTTGCTGCGCCAGGCGCGCTGCAACCGGATTTCAATCACCTCATCCACCGCCGGCCACTGGAACAGGTGCATGTATGCCTGGGAGTTTTGGGCATGCCTTTTACCAACGCCAAGCGCTTGACGGCTTTGGCATTATCCAATGTTTTAGGCGGCGGCGCCAATTCACGCCTTTTTTATGAAGTGCGTGAAAAACGCGCGTTGGTGTATTCTGTCTATTCCTTCATGGATTTTTATCAGGATACGGGCATAGGCGGCATCTATTTTGCCTGTCATCCCAAAAAAGTAAAGGAGGCCCTGCGGGTAATACAAACGGAAATCACGCGGCTGGCATCATCGCCTATCACCAGCCGGGAGTATCAAGATGTGCGGGAACAAATGTGCGGACATTATGTCATTTCGCTGGAAAGTTCCTCGACGCACATGTGGAACATGATTCATCAGGAAATGTATTTGCATGCGCATCCTTCGCCTGCCGGAGTGCTGAAAGCCATTGGCCGGATATCAAAAACAGGAATACAAAAGCTGGCGCAGGAACTTTTTGTAAACAAGCCTGTGGCTGCTGCGCTGGTTGGGCCGGTTACCAAGGATGCATACAAGTCCCTTCAGGAATTCATGATTAAAACAAAAAAAACTAAAAAATGAAGCAATTATGAGTAATATTTAGAAAAAACAAGTAAAGATAAAATAAAGGCTAAAATTGGCCGAATTCACCCATATTTGATATTTGAATTTATTGACTAAAAGTAGATATTTTGGTAACAATATTTTGTGCCTTGTATATGAAGGTACACATTATATAGAAAAGGGGGAATTTGAGGTAATGGCGACAAAGAAAAAAGCCACAAAAAAGAAAGCCACGAAGAAAGTCGCGAAAAAGAAAAAATAACTTTTCCGACATCACAGAAATATCCAATAAAACAACGTAGAGTGAATTGCTTCACTCTACGTTGTTTTATTTTTACCCTGTAATACTGAACACACATCCTATAGAATTCAACAATTCACATCCTGGTTTGATCGTGGCTCCGGACTATCACCGCTTCGCCACCCCGGTGAAAACCGGGACCCAAAAAAAAGTTGCAGCAAAACTAACTGCATACCATTTCCACCGGCACGACGATACCCAACAGATGGTTGCACTGCGGCATAGTCCTGTGGCCGCCTGCCGCTGACATGAAGTGAAAAATGTCAACGGTTTTTTAATTGGCGGGATGATGGGTGTTTGTTATAATGCCAGGGATCAGCCGTTATTTTATTGAAAGGTTATTGAAAAAGCACCCTGTAAAACCAGGATGAAACGTGGTAGAGTTTACTGATAATGATAAACCGTCTCTATCCAAGGCTGAAATAGGGGGAGCACGAGAAGGAAAAGGAGAAGCAGTATTTCTCCAGGCAGGTTGCATGACAAAAAAATGCTGTTTGCTGACTCCTTTGGGCGGTTTGGGGGAGATCGGCAAAAACATGTTGGTTTTGGAGTGCGAAGACCAGATCCTTGTCATTGACGCCGGGCTGGCCTTTCCCACCGAGGACCAACCAGGTGTTGATTTGATTATCCCCGATATCACTTATCTTTTGGAAAACCGCGAGCGCGTCCTGGGAATTGTCCTGACGCACGGGCATGAAGACCATGTGGGTGCTCTGCCTTATATTCTCCAACAGTTATCGGTTCCGGTGTATGGAACCCGTATGACCTTGGGGATTGTGCGCAACAAGCTGGAAGAGCATTCATTGCCGGCTCCGGCAATGCTTTGTGAAATAAGTGCCGACGAGAAGCTCGTGCTCGGACCTTTTCAGCTGGAGTTTATCCGGGTAACACATTCCATTGTGGATGGCGTGGGACTGGGCATCACGACTCCGGCGGGGGTTATCGTTCACTCGGGGGATTTCAAGCTGGACCCCACACCGGTGGACGGAAAACTGACAGATCTGGGTGTTTTTGGCGATCTGGGCCGCCGGGGTGTGGATTTGTTGCTGGCGGATTCAACCAACGTGGAGCGTCCCGGATACACGCTTTCCGAACGGGAAGTGGGAGTCGCTTTTGAGGAGATATTCCGGGAGGCGGCACAGCGCATTGTCATTGCCTGCTTTTCCAGCAATGTACACCGCTTTCAACAGGTTATTCATACGGCAGAGCGCTTTGGCCGGAAACTGGGCGTGTTGGGCATGAGCATGCTGAAAAACATGTCCACCGCCCATGAACTTGGTTATCTGGAGATTCCGGCCAACATATGGCTAAAGTGGAATGACCTGCTCCAGCTGCCGCCGGATAAAACAGTGGTCATGACCACCGGCAGCCAAGGCGAACCCAATTCCGCCCTGGCCCGTGCGGCCGTAGGAGAGAATGCGGATTTTCAGTTCAGACGCGGGGATACGGTCATTATCTCCGCCCGGACCATACCCGGCAATGAGCGCCGCATCGGGAATATGATCAACCATCTTTTCCAGCTGGGCTGCCGTGTCCACTATGAAAGGGTGAGCGAGATCCATGTTTCCGGGCACGCGGCCAGGGAAGAGTTGAAAGTGCTGCATAACCTCGTCCGTCCCCGGCATTTCATACCCATCCACGGGGAGATGCGGCATCTGGTCCACCATTCCGAACTGGCGCGGGAATTGGGTCTGGCGGAAGAACGGATCATGATTTTACAAAACGGCGACCGGGTGGAATTGACGCCGCAGGGTTTGAGGCGGGTGGACGGTGTGGTCGCCGGCAATGTTTTAGTGGACGGCAAGGGTGTGGGTGATGTGGGAAACATTGTCCTACGCGACCGTAAACACCTGGCCCAGGACGGAATGGTGGTCGCCATTTTGGGGGTGGACCGGCAAACCGGCGAGGTGGTGAACGGGCCGGACTTGATCGCCCGCGGCATTGCGGATGAAGGCGAAACAGCGCGCCTGATCGAGGGCGCGGTCGGGGCCATCCTCGAGACGCTGAAGGAAGAGACATTGGGTGGCTTGTCGGACACCACGCTCTTGCAGGACCGGGTGCGCAGGGCATTGAAAAGATATTTTAAAAAGAGCCTGATGCGTTTTCCGATGATTATACCCGTGGTGATGGAAGTATGACCGCGATCCGGGAAAGGGAATTTACCCGGGGGAATTATTCTGGCGCAAGGAAGCAGTGCGGATGAAAATGTTTACTTTGTTTGCCAAAGTCCGGAAAAAAACAAGTGATCAGTCACGCGCCGGTTCAGGCCGCCTGACGCTGCGGGAAATATTCAGCGGAAGACGACGCAACGAAATCAAGGGCATTGCCTGGTGGGCGGTCAGCCTTTTTATGGCGGCAGCATGCTGGCCGCATGCCGCCGGACGCAATGCCTTGGGACCGGCAGGAGAAATCTATTTCCGGGCGGGTTTTTCCCTCCTGGGTGTTTTGGTATATCTGCTGCCGGCGGTTGCAGCCGCTTATGGCATTATGAAGTTTAAAAACAGAGAGCTCGAAAGGCGGCCTTTTAAAATCCTTGGTCTGGTCACCGCTTTTATTACCCTGACCATTCTGGTGGAATTAATCCATCCCGACCCCATCCCCATGGCGCAGGTGAAATCCTTCTATGCCTGGCAGGGGGCCGGTGAATTTTGGGACAAGATTCCCAAAGCCTTGCGTGTATGGGGTTCTGTCGCCATGCCGGCGGGAGGGATCATCGCCCACCTGGCAGCAGCGATGTTGATAACCATTATTTCGACCGTGGGTTCCTACATCGTCTGCGGAACGCTTTTCATCATTTCCTTATACTTCCTGGAGGCAGAACCTTTGCTGGTGAAATGGGTCAAAAGCCTGAGCGAGCGCCTGCACGCTTTCATCAGGAGCACGCGCCAGGCATCGGCCAAGCATCTTGGCTATGCCGCCCCTGCACCAG
>JAFGIQ010000066.1 GCA_016929575.1 candidate division FCPU426 bacterium | reverse complement strand
AGCGGCATCATGGTATGCCCGCTGGTCTGGTGTATTATCTCGGGATGTGGAAGCATGTCAGAAACCCATCACCCTCAACCCGGTTCCCCGGATCCCAACATCGGTGCGCGCCGCCGCATGGTGGAGGAACAAATAGCCGGCCGGCAGGTGAGCCTGCCGGCGGTATTGGAGGCCATGCGCGCGGTCCCGCGTCATCTTTTTGTGCCGCCGGCGCAGGTTCCATCGGCCTATAGCGACTCGGCCCTCCCCATCGGACACGGCCAAACCATCTCCCAGCCCTATATTGTGGGTCTGATGAGCGAACTCCTGCAACCCCGGCCCGGAGATAAAATTTTGGAAATCGGGACCGGCTCAGGCTACCAGGCGGCGGTGCTGGCGCAAATCGGCGCAGAGGTGTACACGATTGAAATCATCGAGCCGCTGGCGGCGCGGGCGCGCGACACCCTCGCCCGTCTGGAATACGGCAGCCGTGTCAGCGTTAAAGCCGGGGATGGTTTTGCCGGCTGGCCGGAACACGCCCCGTTTGACAGCATCATCGTCACCTGCGCCGTTTCCCGAGTGCCCTCCCCCTTGCTGGCGCAACTCAAACCCGGAGGCCGGATAGTGCTGCCTCTGGGTGAAACCCTGGAGTATCAGACCCTGACGGTCGTCACCAAGTCCGAGGGCGGGGAACTCACGTACCGCAATGTCATCGGCGTGGTTTTTGTGCCCATGACCGGTCCGCACGGGTTTGAATAAAAAACGGCTGCGGCCGTCTTCGTGAAACCGCCGCAACACAGGATGACATCATGCCCGGAAACGCACTTCCCCACGTGAACACCCTGCGATTCAAACTGGTTGACTACATCACCATGGGGTATCTGGTAGCGGTTACCTTTCTCATCGTATTTTTCCGCGCCCGGATCGAGGCCTGGCCGCAGTATGTTTTTTGGCACGCGCTCTATTGTTGTGCTATTCTGGGCCTGGTCTGGGCTTATTCCCGCTGGCCGGAGCGCCGCTGGATACTGTTTTTCCGCCACACCTATCCTTTGTTGACCCTGGGATTCGTTTATAAATCCATCGAAGGCTATGTGTTGATATTCCACACCCAATACCTTGATCCTTTGATCAACCAATTTGAAAAGGCGGTTTTCGGAAACTACCCGTCCCTGCTTCTGGAAAAAATCGTCAGCCGCCCGGTCACCGAATATTTTTATATGAATTACTTTTTATATTATTTTTATTTTGCCGTCCCCTCCCTGGTTTTGTTCCTGCAAAAACGCTATCTGGATCTGGAGCGCTTTATTTTCACCCTCATGACCGCCTTTTATTTTGCCTATGTCGGCTTTCTGGTTTTTCCGGTGGAGGGGCCTATTTTCTCGCTGCGCGGGGTATTTGCCATCCCCCATTTGCAGGGCTATGTCTTTGCCCCCTTGCAGGATTTTCTCATGGCCCACGGCGATCCGCACGGCACCTGTTATCCTTCCTCGCACGTGGCCGTATGCTGGGTGTCCTTGTTTTCCATCCGCCGTGCTTTCGGGAGAAGGATTTTCTGGATCATTTTTCCGTTTGCGCTCAGTCTGACCGTTGCCGTGGTCTACAACCGTTTTCACTATGTGTCCGACGTGCTGGCCGGATGGGTTTCCGCCTACATCTGTCTTCAGCTTAGCCGCTTTATCTACACCCAGCATGTGCGTGCGGAAACCGCCTCGGAAATCTGACGGCCCGGAATGTGACCAGGATCCATTGCTGTCCGAATTGCGCGAATACCGCCGGAGGCGTCCTTTTTCTTCCCAATAATCCATCCGGTCCGGGCTGCCGGCGCCAATTTTTCAATAGTTATCGTGTCTTTCTCAATCCCAATTTGGACACTTGTGACCAGGGTCGGGTTTCAAAAAGACTTGTCATAAGCAGATTGAACAGCGTATGGTGGGTGGGCCTCCGTATGGCCCTGCCCGCTGCCCGTTTATGCCTGATATGCTTTCCCCTGCCAGGTGTCTTCCTGTTCCATTTTTGCCTGAATGGCCTGCAGCACACTATTTTTTTCCCTCACCCATGCTGGCGCCAGCAGCCAGTCGGCCAAGCTGTCCGCGCACAGCCGGTGAATAACGGTCCGGGGCCACAACCTCTCCAAAAACCGCACCGCGCGCTCCACATACTCCTCCCGGGCCAACGGCAGATAGGAGCGGGCCGCATACTCCCGGGCCAATGCCGTGCCCTGCACCACGTGCAAAGGATGAAGCTTGATGCCTTCCACCTGCAGACGCGCCACGGCGCAGGCGGTTTCTTTTTCCATCTCCGGATTCTCTCCCGGCAGCCCGAGAATGACGTGCGCGCAGACCTTGATTCCCGGGTATTGGCGGATCAGGCGGACGGCCTGGAAAAAAGCCGCTGCGTCGTGTCCGCGGTTGATGCGCTGCAAGGTCCGGTCGTGCACGCTTTGCATGCCCACCTCCAGCCAGACCTCGTATTCGCCGGCATAACTGCTGATCAATTCCAGCTTCTTTTGATCCAGGCAATCAGGACGCGTGCCGATGGATAGTCCGATAATCTCCGGAAAAGCCCGCACCACATCATAGATGCTTTTTAAACGGGCCACAGGCGCATCCGTATTGGTATAGGCCTGAAAATAGGCGAAAAAAAGCCGCACCCCGCGGCTCTGGCCGGCGTGTATTCCCTCCCGGAGTTGTTGGTCCACCGGCAGGGGTGCCTCCCCGGCAGCAGGGGAAAAAGACCTCGGTTCGCAAAATATGCATCCTGCGTCGGATGTGCGTCCGTCCCGGTTGGGACAGGAAAAACCGGC
The DNA here is from genome assembly GCA_016929575.1 of candidate division FCPU426 bacterium. Lineage (GTDB taxonomy): Bacteria > Oederibacteriota > JAAXVQ01 > JAAXVQ01 > JAUVAV01 > JAFGIQ01. The sequence continues at coordinate 1,502 of JAFGIQ010000066.1, read as the reverse complement.
ATCCAGGCTGATTTTGCGCACAGGCTGTCCGAAATTTTCCCGAAAATAAGAAGACAGTGTGCGATAGCGCCTTCCCGGCATCCGCCCTTCACCCATTGTGTTTTTTGGCTATATGAAACATCAGCTGCGAGAGCGCGCCGGGCGTGACCCCGGAAATGCGTCCCGCCTGACCCAGGTTGCGCGGCTGCATGGCGGTCAGCTTTTCCGCTATTTCCAGGGAAAGGCCGGGCAACCCCTGATATGCAAAACCGTCCGGTATGCGGATGTTTTCCAGATGTTTGAACCTTTCAATCTCCGCCGCCTGCCTCCGAATATATCCCTCGTACTTGACCTGTATTTCCACCCGCTCGCGCACACTGCGTGGTATGCCGCCTGCTTCCGGATCCAAACGCATGAGGTCGGGGTAATGCACCTCCGGCCGGCGCAACAAATCCGCCATCAGCACTGCCCCGGAAAAAGGCGCCGCGCCGCGTTCCCGTAACAACGCCTCCGCAGCAGGAGTGGCCGGCAACCGCGTGCTGTGCAGGCGCTTCATTTCGCGCCTCACCGCCTGTTCCTTCTCCTGATAGCGGGCGAAATCCGCGTCAGACACCAGACCCAGGCAATGCCCCAAAGGGGTCAGGCGTTCCCCGGCATTGTCTTCGCGAACCACCAGACGGTATTCCACCCGTGACGTAAACATGCGATAGGGTTCATTGGTGCCCTTGGTCACCAGATCGTCTATCAAGACGCCGATATAAGCCTGTGACCGGTCCAGCAGCACCGGTTCCTGCCGGCGGACATAGTGCGCGGCATTGATGCCGGCCATTAAGCCCTGGGCTGCGGCCTCTTCATATCCGGTCGTGCCGTTTATCTGTCCGGCCAAAAACAGGCCGGAGAGGCGCTTGCTTTCCAGGCTGGCGGAAAGTTGCGTGGGCAACACATAATCATGTTCGATGCCGTATCCCGGCTGCAGAATAACCGCTTTTTCCAGGCCCTGAATGGAATGGATCATCTCCTCCTGGACAGCCGCCGGCAGGCTGTTGGAGGTGCCGTTGGGATAAATGCGTTCGGTGTCCAATCCCTCGGGCTCAATAAAAACATGATGGCTTTCCCGCTCCGAAAATTTAACCACCTTATCCTCGATGGAGGGGCAGTATCTTACCCCGGTGCCCGTAATCCGTCCTGAATACAGCGCGGAGCGCGAGAGGTTTCGGCGGATGATATCATGGGTGCAAGTGTTGGTATAACCCAGATGGCAGGAAACCTGCGGCAGGGTCGGATGTTCAGAGGAACGAAAGGAAAAGGGTGTAAAATCAGGATCCCCGGGTTGCTCGCTGAAGCTGGTAAAATCAATGGTCCGGGCATCCAAGCGGGGTGTGGTCCCGGTTTTAAAACGGCCCAGGATGAAACCCATCTGCAGCAGTTGTTCCGGCAGACGCTCGGCGCTGGCATCGCCCAGGCGGCCGCCGGGAAAACAGTCGGCCCCCACATGGATCAAACCGTGAAAAAAAGTTCCCGGT
>JAFGIQ010000065.1 GCA_016929575.1 candidate division FCPU426 bacterium | reverse complement strand
CGGGCAGCGGCTGCAGCAGCCGGGCGCCGCGGCGGAACGGGATAGGCCCAAGATTAAAATCAGCGCACCTTTGGCGGGAGTGGCGGAAGACGTGCGGCCGGCGGCAACACCTGCGCCTTTTGCCGCCTTGCAGACCAAGAAGACCGGTAAAAAGAGCACCGACGACACGGTGGCGGAGGACCTGGCCCTGCAGAACCAGGCAGAACAGCGGATGTACGCTTTACCGCCGTTGGCGCTTTTAACGGATCCGCCCGGCAATGCGGCCTTGACGGAAAGCTACTTTCAGCAAATGAGCCAGACCCTGGAGAATGCGCTTGGCCAGTTTGGCGTGGCGGCAAAAGTAGTGGAGGTGTGCCCCGGGCCGGTGGTAACGCGCTATGAGCTGCAGCCGTCCCCGGGAGTAAAGGTGAACCGAATCATATCCCTGGCTGATGATATCGCCTTGGCGATGAAGGCCGAGCATGTGCGCATTGAAGCGCCGATCCCGGGCAAAGGCGCGGTGGGCATCGAGATCCCCAACCAGGAGAAGCAAATTGTCGTACTGAAGGAATTTGTGGCGCGGCGGGAATTTCAGGAGGCCGCGTCTGTGCTTGCTTTTGCGGTGGGCAAGGATATAGGGGGGCAGCATGTTTTTGCCGCCTTGGACACCATGCCGCACCTGCTGATAGCCGGGGCGACCGGATCCGGCAAGAGCGCCTGCATTAATTCCGTCATCAGCAGCCTGCTGTACCGCGTGACGCCCAGGCAGGTCAAGTTTCTCATGATCGATCCTAAACGCGTTGAGTTAACCATGTACAACGGCATTCCGCATTTAAAAAGCCCGGTCATCAACGACAGCCGGGAAGCGGCCGTGGCGCTGAAACTGATGGTCAAGGAGATGGAAGAGCGGTATAAAAAATTCGCCGAGATGGGCGTGCGGGATATCCAGGGGTACAACCAGCGGCTGGCGGAAATGCGCAACGCGTCCGTCACGGAAGAGGCGGAGGATGCTGCGTCAGAAATCCCTCCCCACATGCCCTATGTGGTTATTTTTATCGATGAATTGGCGGACCTGATGATGATTTCCGCCAACGAAGTGGAGACGACGATCACCCGCTTGGCCCAAATGGCAAGAGGGGTGGGCATGCATATGGTGTTGGCAACCCAGCGACCCTCGGTGGACGTGATCACCGGAGTGATAAAGGCGAATTTTCCATCGCGTATCGCTTTCCAGGTGTCCTCGAAGGTGGATTCACGTACTATTCTGGACGCCAATGGCGCGGATACCCTGCTCGGGAGGGGCGACATGCTCTATGCTCCGGCCTCCGCCACCAAACCGCTGCGCGTGCAGGGCGTGTTTATCACCACCGAGGAAGTGGAGCGGGTTGTTCACTTTTGGAAAAAACAGGGTGCTCCGGTTTTTGACCCCGCTTTTTCAGGAGAAAAACTGAAAAAAGCCGGGCAAACGCCGGAGGGGGAAGAAGGGGAGGATGAACTTTTTCAGCAGGCCGTTGGCTGGGTGATCCGCGCCAAACAAGCCAGCACTTCGATGTTGCAGCGACGCCTGAAAGTTGGGTATTCGCGGGCGGCCCGGCTCTTAGATTTGATGGAAGAGAAAGGCATTGTCGGTCCGCCGGAAGGCAGCAAGCCGCGCAAGGTTTTGGTCCGGCCCGAAGAAGCGGGTGCCTTGGCGGGGGAAAATCAGGAGGAATCGTCATGAAAAAATTTTGTATCCTGGCAGTTGGCGTGATGGTGGCCGTTGTCGGTGCAGGGGCGGCAAAGAAACCAACCCTGGTTCCGAGCGCAACGGCTGTTGTGGCTACACCCAAGATGCAAACGGATGCCAGCGCGGCCACAACAGGATCCGGGCCCATGGGCGCCGTTGCCCAGGAACTCATGGAAGCGCAGGAAGCCATTGGTGATTTAACAGCTGATTTCACGCTGCTGGTCCCGGGCGCGGGCAAGGATGGCAGTGACATAACCGCCCAAGGGAAGATGTGGGTGACAACCGGGAGACGTTATGCCGTACAATATGAACAGCCGGAGAGGCAGCGTTTGGTTTCCGATGGAAACCGCCGCTGGCTCTACTTGGAACGCATCAACCAGGTGCAAATACAGTCGCTGCCGCCGGCGGGCAATCCCAATGATTTTTTTCTGGAATTGGGCGGCGGGATGACTACCATCATCAAGAAATGCACCGTTTCCAAGTTTGACACCCAAAAGGACAAGGTCGCAACCATTGGTTTTGAACTGGTGCCCAAAGCCGGGAGCCAGCTGGAATTTAAACGGGCCCGTCTTTGGCTGACGGGGAAAGATTTGCTGCCCGTACGTGTGGTGGTGGACGCCTCCCGTCAGGTGCGGGTTGAATTCTCCCAGGTGAAGATTCACACCCTGCAGGAACTTGTCCGTGACCCGGAAAAAGGACTGCCGGCATCAACCTTTACCTTTGAACCGCCGGCGCAAGCGGAGGTCATAGAGTTGTTTTGACCGGCAGGCGCCAAGGGGTTCGCAGGGTTGGACGGTTACCGGCGACGAGGGGGGGGCGGATTCCTGTTCCGGGGGTAAAACCCCCGGGCGACGGAAGACTTGCTGAGTGGCAGCGTGCGATTGTAAGCTGGCAACCCAGAGAGAATGCGATCCCGGCGCAGACATTGAAAAAATAAAGGCGGTGAGAGTGATGGCAGAACATGCGCATCCCCCGGAAGCGGAGGAACGACAAAAATTGAACAACAAACTTGAGCCAGCCGGAGAGATTGGAGAACAATTAAAAAACCAGCGCAAGGCGCGCGGCATTTCCCTGGTGGAAGTGGCGGAACACACGAAAATCGGCAAGAGATATTTGGAGGCGCTGGAAGAAGGGCGTTATGAATTGTTGCCCTGCGAGGCCTATATCCGCGGTTTCTTGCGCGCCTATGCCAAATATCTTGAACTGGATGAAGAAATGCTCCTCAGACAGTACAAAAGCCTGAAGGCGGAAAAACAGTCCCCCGAGGGGGAGGAGGAAGAGCGGGAAGAGGAGGACCGTAAAAACAATCAATCCATTTGGGTGCCTTTGCTTTCCATGTTGATTCTGGCTGGCGCCGGCGCGGGTCTGTTCCTTCTGTGGCCCAGCGCGGAGGAGGAAGGCGTCACCAACCAGGAGGTGATCGTCTCGGAAGCGGTCGGCTCCGGGTATGAGGAAGAAAGGCCCGTGCGGGTGGCCGGCCCCAATGAGCCGATGATTCTGAAAATCCGGGGAAAGGAAAAGACCTGGATTACGGTCATGACCGATGGCAGACAGGAGCCGGACATCACTTTAAATCCGGGGGAAGAAAGGACCTGGAACGCACAAGAGCGTTTTGTTTTATGGACCGGCAATGCCGGAGGCATTGAAGTGTATTTCAACGGAGAAGCACAACCGCCGTTGGGCAAGGCCGGCGAAGTACGCAAGGAAATTGTTTTTGAACGACCGGGACCGCTTCGGGAACCGCTTCCGGAGTAACCATTATTGCTGCGGCACAAAAAGGCGGGTAAACACCCATGGCCAAAGAACATTCATTCGACGTGGTATGCAAGTTGGACAAACAGGAAATCACCAATGCCGTCCAGCAAACCATGCAAGAAACAAAGCAGCGGTATGATTTTAAAAACGCTCCGGTGGACTGCGTATTTGACCAGCAGCAAATGACATTAACCATAACCGCGGACAGCGAGTTTCGCTTGAAATCCCTGGCGGATATTCTGGAAACGCGCCTGGCCAAAAGGGGAATACCCCTGGCCGCACTTACCCGGGAGGGAATCGAAGTGTCGTCCAGCGGCGCTTCCCGGCAGGTGTACCAAATGCAGACCGGCATTCCCCTTGAAAAAGCGCGGGAGCTCGTCAAACTGGTAAAAAACCTGAAGTGGAAAGTCCAGGCTGCCATTCAGGGAGATCAAGTCCGCATTTCCGGGAAAGTGCTGGACGAATTGCAGCTTATTCAGCAGAAAATACGCGAGGCGGATCTGAAAATTCACGTGCAATTCGTGAATTATCGCTGAACCAGCGGTTTGTTGCTTTCCCAGCCACATGTTTTGCACTATTCTGAGGGTGTGTGTACACACAAGCCACTTCAGCAAAGCACCTGTGGGGTTCACCACGAAGGCACGAAGGATTAATACTGATTTTGCGGGCATTTTCTCCCTGTTACTTTTTCTTTGTGCTTTTCGTGGCAATAAAACAATGCATCGTGTACACCCCGCTCCTTAATAGTATGCATGTTTATCGGATTGAGGATTACGTGCTGCGGATGTCACATCTTCCGAGTAATCCTCATGAGGACCATGCTGGTGCAGGGAACACACAGCGATTATTGACACTTTCTATTTGCTTGAAAGATAAATGAGGATGCCGTGAGCAGGCGTAGACAGATAAAAAAGATGCTTCTGCGTGATTACAAAATATGCCTGGTGAGTCTGGGATGCCCCAAAAACCAGGTTGATTCCGAAGTGGCGCTGGGCATACTGAAAATGGCCGGCTGCAAGCTTCAGACCGATCCTAAAACAGCCGATGTGTTGATTATCAACACCTGCGCCTTTATCCGTGCCGCCGAGGAAGAGACGATCCGTGCTGTTTTAGAAGCAGCCCGCTGGAAGGATGCGGGGCGGATGCGGTTTTTACTTGTGGCCGGCTGCTGGGTGTCAAAATACGGCGGGCAGAGGTTGCGCAACAACATCCCGCAGATTGACGCCACCGCCAAGCCCGGTGACGCGCGGGAATGGATACGCTGCATATGCCGGGGATTGGGCATCCCCGCGTTTGAGCAAGAAGCCGGGCGTTTCCTGCTGTCGGGCCCGGGGTCTGCTTATTTGAAAATAGCCGAAGGCTGCTCGCGCCGCTGTACTTTTTGCCTCATCCCCACACTCCGCGGTCCGCTGCAGTCGCGCCCGCCTGACGATGTTTTCCGGGAGGCGCAAGCGTTGGCGCGCGCAGGCGTGCGCGAACTTATCCTGGTGGCGCAAGATTCGACCCGCTACGGTTGCGACTTGTACGCCGGCCGGCCGGCCCTGGCGGCACTCCTGCGCCGGCTGGCGAAGGTGCCGGAAGTGGAATGGATACGCGTCATGTATGCCAATCCCGATGGCCTCGATGAGGAACTGATCACGCTGCTGGCGGAAGAGAAGAAAATATGCCCATACCTGGATATGCCGCTGCAACACGCCCATCCGGCGGTATTACGCGCCATGGGCCGGACCGGGGGGGCCAAAAAATTCATGGCCTTGATCGCGCGTCTGCGCAGCCGCATACCTGATCTTGTATTGCGCACGACCATTTTGACCGGATTTCCGGGCGAGACCGAAGCCGAGCATCAGACGGTATTGCATTTTATCCGTGACGCTCAATTTGACCGGCTGGGGGTATTCACCTTTTCCCGCGAGGATGGAACCCGCGCCGCCCGCCTGCCCAGGCAAGTGCACCCGCAGGTAAAGCAGCGGCGCTACCGCGAGCTCATGGCTGCGCAAGCCGAGGTCAGCCGCCGGCGGCTCACCAGGTGGGTGGGCACCATTCAGGAATGCCTGATAGAAGAACCGTCGGGCAGACGGCACGTCCTGGGCAGAACCCGCGGGGATGCGCCCGAAATAGACGGCGCGGTGGTTTTACAGGGGAACGCCCGGCCGGGGGCGATTGTGCGCGCCCGGATAACCGGCTCAACGGACCATGATCTCCAAGGAGTGGTGCTCTCAACATGTGGCGGCAGATCCAAAAGATGAATCTTCCCAACAAATTGACCTTGGCCCGCATAGCCATTATTCCGGCATTACTGGGTTGTCTGCTCTCGGAAAATGTTTGGGGTCACTATGCGGCCCTGCTGGTCTTTATCAGTGCTGCCATCACTGACTATTGGGACGGAAAAATCGCCAGGGAAAGGAACCTGGTGACTAATTTCGGCCGCATTATGGATCCCCTGGCGGACAAACTTCTCATGGCCTCAGCCTTCATCTGTTTTGTGCAGATGAATTTGGCAACAGCATGGATGGTCGTGCTCATCATCGGGCGTGAATTCGCCATCACCGGCCTGCGGGTGTTGGCCGCGGTTCAGGGACAGGTGATCACTGCTTCGGTTTCAGGCAAGCATAAAACCATTTCGCAGATTGTGGCAGTCATTCTTATTCTGACGGTCAATGCCGTGGTCTCTTCTTTGCAGACCTGGCTGCCCCCCTGGGAGACCACCTTGGCCTCCCTGGGCGGCGTCGGGAAAGTATTGGTGCTCTTTGTCCAATATGCCCCCTACTGGGCCATGTTTGTCGTGGCAATTTTATCTTTGTATTCCGGGATTGAATACTTGTATAAAAATCGCGAGTTTTTCCGGGAACCGGGCGCATGAAACGCATGTTTGCGCTTGCCAGCGCCTCGGTCCTGGGGGTAGGGTATTTCCCCTGGGCTTCAGGAACATTGGCCACGGGGTGGGCGCTCTTGCCTTATTTCGCCTGCCGTGATAATGCCCTGGTTTACATACTTGTGATATTGGGGGGGGGTGTTCTGGGAGTCTGGTCCGCCGGAGAAGCAGAACGCATTCTCCGGGAGAAAGATTCCCACCGGATTGTCATTGACGAAGTAATAGGATATTTGCTGGCCATGGCCTTTCTGCCCGCGCATTGGTTTTACCCCCTGGCCGGATTTTTCCTTTTCCGGCTGTTTGACATCTGGAAGCCGTTGTGGATTCGCAAATCACAGGAATTGCCGGGCGGATGGGGCGTGATGCTGGATGATGTCTTGGCCGGGGTTTGTACCAACATACTGCTGCGGATATGTATGTGGCTGGGATGGTTTGCAGGATAAAGCCTGCACGACGCCCACCCTCCGCTGCGCATGCGCTTAATGCCTTCTCAAAGGCATCCAATGTTACCATGGGCAGGTGCTGCTTTTATCCTGGCTGCACCGGGGAGCGCCGGGTCTTTTTAAAGTGTATTTGTCCGTGTGTTTGTCGGTGGCAGAAGGAGGCGGAAATAATGCAACGCACGAAAATGGTGTTTACTTTGGGGCCGGCGACTGATCGCCCGGGGGTTTTGGAAAAACTCATCCACCTTGGCATGGACTGCGCGCGGTTGAATTTTTCTCACGGCACGCAGGCCGAACATGCCCGGCGTTATTATCAGTTGCGTTCCGCCGCCAGGAGGATGGGTTGCCCGGTCGCGGTGATGATGGATTTGGCCGGCCCCAAACTGCGGGTGCGGTCGTTTCAACAAGGGGGCATATCTTTAAAAGCCAGGACCATAGTCCGCTTAACTCCCAGACCTGTACTGGGCAGTGCAGGGATTATACCCATCTCCTATAAAAATTTGGCCAAGGATATCCACTTGGGGGATCCGGTTTTATTGGACGATGGCTTGATCCGTTTGCGGGTGGTTAAAAAGGAAAAAAACGATGTCCTTTGCCGTGTGGAAAACGGAGGTCTCCTGCGGGACCATAAAGGCATGAATCTGCCGGGATTGGCTGTGAAAGTGCCCGCCCTGACTGTCAAGGATAAAAAAGATTTGGCCTTTGGTGTGAAACTGGGAGTAGATTATATCGCCCTGTCTTTTGTGCGTGAAGCGGAGGAAATGTTGAGATTACGTCATTTCATACGCCGGGCAGGAGGGGGTGCGGGCACGGTCGCCAAAATAGAGAAACCGCAGGCTATCCCACGATTGGAGGACATTATTCAGGCGGCGGATGGTTTGATGATTGCCCGCGGCGACCTGGGTGTGGAGCTTAGCGCGGAAGAAGTGCCGGTTTTGCAAAAACGCATCATCACCCTGGCAAATCATTACGGACGTTTTGTCATTACCGCCACCCAGATGCTGCAATCCATGATGGCCAGCCCGGTTCCAACCCGGGCCGAGGCTACGGATGTGGCCAATGCGGTTTTTGACGGGACGGATGCTGTCATGCTGTCCGGTGAAACGGCGGCAGGGCTTTATCCGGTAAAAGCAGCAGCGATCATGGCCCGTATCGGCAGCAGTGCTGAAAAAGCGCCGGAATACAACCGGCTCCATTTGCAACCAGCCGTTGTCAGCGCTGAAGACGAGGTGGTGGCGGCAGCAGTCAAATTGGCGGAAAAAGTTAAGGCCAAGGTCATGGTTGTCTATACCCACACCGGGAGAACAGCCCGTTTGGTTTCAAGACAGCGGCCCTCGGTTCCGGTATACGCCCTGGTTCATGCAGCCGAAGTACAAAGACAATTGCAATTGAATTGGGGTATTCAAACAGCATTGGTCAAGGACCGCCCGGTTTTGGAAAATGCCGGAAAAAAAGCGGGAGCGTATCTGCTTCAACGCCGGATCGTAAACCAGGGTGATAGGGTGGTTGTATTAGCCAGCTCACCCAGAGGAACAAGAACAAATTTTATTAAGGTTCACGTCATTGGTGCGAAATGACAATGGCATTGGCTCTCTATCGTATACACTGATACCCAGTGGCTATGGGCATGCTACCTACCGTGCATGATCTCCGTTATTGTTGCATACAATGCAGGCAAAGATGTATATGCGATTGCGTGCAGCTAATCATTTCTCTATAATTGACTTTCTGATAACTATATTGTAAACTTTTAATGAAGGTATTAAGCAAACTCGTCATTTTTAATACAAATTGAAACCTCTGAAAAAGGTTTGTTAGCCGTCTGCCTGAACGGGTGTTTGGGATAGGGATGAGGCGGCGTTCAGCGAAAAAGACTGATAGTGCTACTTTTTCGCTGCCGAGGCCGCCCACCCACTGGCGGCCGTCCGGCGAATGCCTATCCTAAACACCCGGTTGCAATCAGTTTTTCAGAGGTTGCAATTAAATAATCCATTATTGTTTCCTCCTGACAATTCAGGATGGAGTAAAGTAAAGTATAACAATAGATTATATATTCATATGTATTTAACGACAGGTGTATTAATTTTAAAAAATCCCAAGCAGAGGCAATGCCTGCCCTTTCAGCAGCGCGTGTATCAGGCTGCGCGACACTTATATTGCCGAGGTGCAAGGGACAGCCTCGCTGGTAGAGCGTATTCAAGCCAAAAGGGGACGGTGGGACACATGAGAAAGATGTGGCTGATATATCTTTTATGTTTCTGCCTGGGATTGACGGCAACAGCATTTGCAGACGAATCAGTATTAAGCACCGCTGGCAAGATACTGCAAGTCGGCATCGGGCCCCGCCAGGTTGCCATGGGTGAGGCCAATGTGGCGGCAGTGGATGATGTGTATGCTTTGTACTGGAATCCGGCCGGCCTTTCCAATCTTCGTTCCGCCCAGATATCCTACATGCACAACTTGTGGCTGCAGGATATTCAAGATGCCTATATCACCTACGGCCAACGGTTGTTTGACGGCGGCCTGGGCGTCAGCATTAATTATTTTAATTTCGGCGAGTTCGAAAAAATCGACGTGGATCCTTATGGATATCCGCTGCCGACCAATGAAACCTTCACTCCCTATACCCTGGTCGTGGCAGCAGGTTATGGCACCCTGTTAACAGAGCACATGCCTGTCGGCGCTTCCTTGAAACTCATCAATGAGAGTGTGGATACTTTTTCCAGCATGACCATTGCCCTGGATCTGGGCGCGCAATATCTTGATATTGTGCAAGGATTGGATGCGGGCCTGATGATACAAAATCTGGGCGTGCCCTTGGAGGGGTATCAATTGCCGTTGAACGTCAGAATGGGATTGGCCTATAAGGTGCCAGTAACCTTCGCCCCCCAAGACAGTCTTATCACTGTAATGGATGTGACGCTGCCCATCCCCCTGGATCAGCCGTTTTATACCAACCTGGGTTTGGAATATTCTTATCTGGGTATTGTAGCCGGAAGGGTGGGATACAAAATAGCCGAAATTAATAATTTGGGATCTGCTTCCGGATTGACCGCTGGCTTGGGCGTAAGCTATATGAATTTTGCGCTGGATTATGCCATTGCGCCTTTTGGCGAATTGGGCACCACCCACCGCATCGCCTTGACGTATGATATTCTGCCCGGCAAACAGGCCAAAAAAGCGAGACGGGTAAAAAAGCACATTACCGTTGCCCCCCAGATCGACGGAATAAAGAAAACCCCGGGCGGCATCATGCTGCCGACGGATCAAACCGGCGCCAAAAGACAGGTCTTGCTGCCGCAGGTCTCGAAAATGGAAATGCGCAAAACCATCAACGTAGAAATTACCAGTAGAATAAACCCGAAAATCAGTTCGAAAGTGGATAAGGCGGTTTTCGAAGTGAAGATTGCCAAAGACAAGAAGGTGAAAAGCTGGGTGTTGCGCATCAATGACGCGGGCGGCAAAACGGTCAGGAAATTTGCAGGCAAGGGCCAACCTCCGGCCGTGGAATGGGACGGCAAGGGGCAAAACCGCGCCGAGTTGAAGGAAACCATATTTTGCAGATATGTTTTACAGCTGAAACTGGAGGATGGTTCGGAAGAGAGCGTGAAAGGGGCGGTAGTGGAAAAGGCCGAGCGGGAAAAACCGCAAACCCCGGATCAGCAAATGCTGGCGCGCGTTTATTTTAGCGAAGGCGCGGCTGATCTTTCGGAGGAGGCCATCAGTGCTTTGAAAAAAGCGGCCCAAAAGATACAAAGCCAGCCCTTTGTTAAAATATTGGTGGAAGGCTATACCGACGGGGGAGGGGAAAACCCGATGGCCTTCTTGCTTTCACAGCGCCGCGCGGAAGCGGTTTCGCGCTATTTGACTGCGACCTACAAAATACCGCTGATGAAAATTTCAACACACGCGCGCGGCACCAAGAATCCGTTGGCCAGCAATCAATCGGAAAAAGGGCGCGAGCGCAACCGCCGGGTTGAAGTCACCATTATCTACAGGCAGTAAAAAACCGAAGCCGGCTTTGGGCTGCTATTTTATGTATGGGGTTGTGTGTGCGGTCAAAGCCGCAGCCGGGGAAGCGGCCAAGTGGGCTGCCAACCACCCCACTCCTGCCAACACTTTTTTTACCAGATCACTCCTGCCCAAATGAAAGTAAGACCCTGTCCGCAGATTCCGCAGCTTTATAAAGCTTAAAATCATTTGCATTGCATGCGCAGCAGGGTCTCCCCGATGATGCCTATAAAAACAGTCCGCTCCACCCGCTTTTTACTCCGGGTATTTTCGTTATCACATTGCTTGGAGGGCATGTTATAATCACCATTATTTTTGCCAATCCGGCCCTACAACCATGGGAGCCAGCTGATGCTTAGAATTGTGGATGCCAAAACCATGCAGGGCATAGACCGCCAGGCTGTTGAGCAATTCGGTTTGACCAGCCACCTCCTGATGGAGGAGGCCGGGAAACGTTTGGCCAAACACGTACTGCGTTTTGTGTCAGTACCCTTGTCCACCCGCGTGGCGGTGCTGGCAGGCGGGGGGAAAAATGGCGGCGACGGGATGGTGTGCGCGCGTTATTTGGCGCGGGCCAAACTCCGGGTGGTGGTTTACCTTTTTGCCGAAAAGGTCGCTCCTGAAACCATGGCCAATTTAAAAAGACTCGCGGCCGAGAATATTCCGGTTCGAAAATGCGTGACGGGTGTTTCTCCGGCTGTTGCCAGGGAAATAGAAGCGGCCGATGTGGCGATCGATGCCCTGATGGGTATTGGGCTGGCCGGAAACCCGCGGGAACCATTTGCTGCCGCCATCCGCCGGCTGAACTCCAGCCGCTGCAAAGTGCTGGCCGCAGATATTCCTTCAGGCTTGGATGCCGGAAGCGGCAAGCCGGCCGACCCAACGGTGAAGGCCCATTATACGGTAACCTTTGGCTTGCCCAAGCTGGGATTGCTTAATCCACAGGCGGCCCCCTACGTGGGTCAATTGGCAGTGGAGACCATCCGTTTTCCTGAATCTTTATTGGTTGCTTCGCGGGAAAACATGCAGTATGTGGATACACGGTCTGCAGCCGCCTGGTTGCCGGTGCGGCCGGTTGATGCGCATAAAAAGTCGGCAGGCAGAGTGCTTGTGATCGGCGGTTCGGAGTTATATCATGGAGCGCCATTGCTGGCTGCGGCAGGCGCCCTCCTATGCGGCGCCGGATATGTCAGCCTGGCCTATCCCAAAGGGATTGATACTATCATCCGCTGCCACACCCGGGAGGAGATCTGCCTGCCATTGCCGTGCAGCAGAAAAGGAATGCTGGGGGCTGGTGCTTTGCCGGCATTGCTGGATATTTCCCGCGAGCAAGATGCCGTGGTCATAGGTCCCGGCCTGGGCAGGAGCAAGCCCACACTGGCCTTGGTGAAGGAATATCTCCGCCGGGTCGAAGGCCCCCGGGTGATCCTGGTGGATGCAGACGCCCTGTTTGCCTTGCCGTCAACGCCGGTGTCTCAGTCAGCCCGCAAGAAAAGGCCGCTGCTGCTTCTTACTCCTCACGAAGGAGAAGCAGCACGCCTGCTGGGACGGTCCAGCGACCAGGTAAAGAAGCACCGCTTTGCGGCAGCCCGGCTGCTTGCACGCCAGACCAAGGCCACGGTGGTGCTTAAAGGAAGGCATACGGTAATCGCCGGTAATAACGAACCTTTATTCATCATGGGATCCGGCACCCAGGCCCTGGCGACCGCAGGTTCCGGCGACCTTCTGGCAGGCATTATAGCCGCGATGATCGCCCAGAAATGCACGCCGCGGACAGCTGCCGTTGTCGGCGCCGCCATCCATGGTACGGCCGGGGATCTCGCCTGTTGTGATCCGCTGGGCTTAGGGGCTACGGCCGGACGCATTGCCGCTCACCTGCCGCAGGCACTGGAACGCCTCCGCACTTGGCCTAAAGAAGTATATGAAATAAAAAATCTTGATTCGATACGCGAAGATCAATAAAATGGGTATACTATTCAGAAGAGGTGTGTGGATTCAAACCAATTCAAGCAAGCTGCTTGACGGGGAATAAACCAGACAGAATATACATCCCGCCCTTAAATAGTACCTCGTGGGCGGTGATGAATAGTCTTGTTTTTCATGTCTTCGTAGCAATGAAATCACACCTTGCTGGCATGGCAGATGGAATATTGCTGCACTGCAAATAATTTGCCCGATAGTGAAACAAAAGCTGTTTTTGGATTTTTCGCCCAATATTTGTCAGGAGAACAGGAGACCACATGAAACACTTTAAGGCCAAGGATATCATGACGCGTGATGTGTTCACTGTGCGCCCGGAGACCACGGTGAAGGAAGTGGCGCATTTTTTTTTGGAGAAAAAAATTTCCGGCGCGCCGGTGGTGGATGCTGCCGGCAAACTGGTGGGCATTGTGACTGAGGACGATTTGATTTTTCGGGATGCCAATGTGCACCTGCCGACGGTGGTGACCATTTTCGACTCCATTATTTATCTGGAGAATCCCCATAAATACGAGCACGAACTGCAAAAAGTCATCGGCGGCAAGGTGGAGGACATTATGACCCGCGCGCTGGTAACCATCTCACCCGAGACCGATCTTCAGGAAATGGCCACCTTGATGCACGAGCAAAAACGCCACCTTTTGCCCGTGCTGGAGGGGGGCGCACTGGTGGGGATTGTGGGCAAGGCGGATTTGGTCCGCGCCATTGCCCAGGAGGAATAGGGTGCTGTCGCCGCAGTCGGATTTCATCAGGCAGGCGGGCAATATTTTCCCGCGCATGAGAGCGTGGCGGCGCGCAATACATCGCTGGCCGGAACTGGGATTTCAGGAACACAAGACCAGCGCGCTGGTGGGCAAGGTATTGCATCAAACCGGCTGGAAAGTCCTTGCGGGAGTGGCGGGCACCGGTGTCGTGGGGCTGTTGCCAGGATCGCATCCGGGCCCCTGTTTTGCCATCCGGGCGGACATGGATGCCCTGCCCCTGCAGGAACAAAACACTTGTGCCTATGCCTCGCACGTTGCGGGCCGAATGCATGCCTGCGGGCATGACGGAAATACGGCCATGGTTTTAGGGGCAGCGCAGCTGTTGGCGGGGGCGCGGGAGCATCTGCGCGGAAGCATCAAACTCATCTTTCAGCCCTGCGAAGAGGCGCCTCCCGGCGGGGCGCTGGCAATGATTGCTGCCGGGGTTTTACATTCTCCCCGGGTGGAAGCTGTGATTGCCGGTCATGTGGACACCACCCTGCCTGTGGGCACTATAGGGGTGAAAGCCGGTCCGGTCATGGCCTCTGCCGACGTAATCCATTTGACTATTCAGGGCAAAGGCGGCCATGGCGCCCTGCCCCATAAAAGCATCGACGCCATTGCAGTTGCCGGGCAGGTTATTGCCAATCTGCAGCACCTGGTATCACGCGAACAGGATCCCCTGGAGCCGGCGGTGCTCAGTTTGGGCACCATCTCGGGCGGGAGCGCCTACAATGTCATTGCCGACCGGGTTTGGATCCAAGGGACGCTGAGGACCCTGCAGGAAAAGGAAAGAAGGGCGCTTCCCCGGCGCATCGCGCGCATTGCCAAGGGGGTGGCAAGGGCCCACCGTGCAGAAGCCCTCCTGACCGTTGAAAGGGGTCATCCGGCCCTGGTGAATGACAGCCGCATGACCAAAGGGGTTATCACCTCCGCGCGTTGCCTGTCGGGCAGGGTGAAAATCAAGGAACTGTTGCGGCCGGCCATGTCCGGAGAAGATTTCACGCATTTTGCCAGAGTTGTGCCCGCCTGTTTTTTCAGGGTGGGTGCCGGCGGCAAGCAAAAAAAATACAGCTTTTCCTGGCATCACCCCCGCTTTGATTTTGATGAGCGCGGACTCATCGCCGGAGCCGCGGTATTGGCGCGCACGGCATTGGATTATGTACCGCGATGAGACAATACCGTGTTTGCGTCATAGTGGCTTTGCAGTTGGCGCTGTGTGGATGTGCCGGCAGCAGGATCCAACCGGAGAGATTGCTCGTGACCATCACCCCGGAGACAGTATATCCGGGATGCGTGGTTTCTTTGCAGGTAAAAGCCCCTTTGGGAACCACAGATGTCAGGGGGCGCCTGGATTTGTTTGGATCACCGGTGGTGCCGCTTACATCAGACGACCGCGGCCGCACCTGGGTTTTTATCACCCAGATACCAATAGACGCGGTCTGGCAACCCGGAAAATACAGGGCCATTGTTGAGGGCAATGGTCCGGACGGCAGCCGGCTGCAGGGTGAGGCATGGGTGAATGCACCCTGATTTTTCTGCCGGCTTCTTTGGCGGCACAGATAAACCTTCCCCAGGCCAAGCGCGGGGAAGCTCCGGGATCGGCTGCAATCATTATAAAAGAATGCGGCTTACCCGGTAAAAGGATGACAGCAGCAGGTATGCCGGGCTTTGCCCGGAGTTGCATAGAAAGCGTAATGAAACAGGAGGATCGTTCCGTGGCATCAAAAGAAAAAAAGAAAATGGATAAAACTGTTTCCAAAGAAAGCCGGGCCTTTCCTGGCGGCAAGGAGCAAAAAAGCCGGAAAATACCGCCGCTCCATACGAAGGGCAAAGACCATACAGGAAAAAATCAAGGATCTGGTCTTATCCCGGCTGGGGAAGGCGCGGGCCCATCCGGAGCGCAGCTGACTTTACGGGCTTCCAGGCGTTTTTGGCTGCTTTTTATAGGCTCGGCGCTGGTTATATTGGCACTCGTGCAGATATATGGTTACTTTACAGGGTGGGGAAATCCGCAGCGCCTGGTGCAGCGGCAATTCAGCACGGCCCAGCGCCTGACCTTGGGAAAAAGATACGAGGCGGCTATCCGCCAGTATAAGCGCATCATTGCCAGCGCCAAGGACGAGGAAGTCAGGAGGCAGGCTACCATTGCCTTGGCGGATCTTTATCGGGAAGAGAAGAAATGGGACCAAGCCATTGAACTGTACGCTGAACTGCAGGCAAAAGAGGCCGGCACAGTGATGGGCGCTTGGACCGGGCTGAAAATAGCAGAATGCCAGCATGAAGCAGGGAATGAAGACGGGGCGTTGGCCACGTATGCAGCCATCAAGGAAAAATTCCCGCATAGTGATTGGGACGCCGAAGCCCGTTTGGGCATGGGCAAGGTCCTGATGGATCAAGAAAAGTACACCGAAGCCATCGCCATTTATCGCTCTTTGGAGAAGGAATACCAGGGGGGGTTTTTAGCGGCTGAAGCGCTGGTGAATATCGGGGAGTGCTATGCAAAAACGGACGATCTGGAAACCGCGCGCAAGACTTTTCAATATGTTTTGGATACCTACCCCGCAACCATGACCGATGAAGCCAGAAAATACCTGCTTCGTCTGGACAACAAGAAGAAACCGGATGGAATACGTCTGTGGGGGGAATAAAACCCGGCGGCAGGCGGCTCCGGGCGGGTGACTCCAATCGTTGGCGGGAGTTCGAACTGATTGAATGGCTTCGCCGCCGGGTCACACTCCGGCCGGCAACAGCGGAGATGGGCATCGGTGATGATGCCGCAGTTGCCCGGCCGGCGGCAAATGCCCTGGAACTGACAACCTGTGATGCCCTGGTGGAAAATGTGCATTGGTCCTTTGCCTGGTGCGATGCGTCTTCCCTGGGAAAGAAAGCCGTTGCCGTCAACCTGTCAGATATTGCCGCCATGGGCGGGATTCCACAACGGGCCTTTATGACCCTGGCCATTCCCAAACACTTCAAAAAAAAAGACCTGCTGCGACTGACCCGGGCTGTGATTGACAGCTTGGAAAAACATCATGTGCTTTTGGCGGGGGGGGACACCGTTCTTTCTTCCGGCCCCATGTTCCTGGCCCTGACCATACAAGGTAAAGTGCCGCCCAAAGAAGTCATAGGACGCGGCGGCGCGCGACCAGGGGATGTATTGCTCGTTACCGGCACGCTGGGTGCAGCGGCGGCGGCTTTGGCATGTATAAAACGTTTTGGGTTCATTCCCCGGGAGCTGTCAGGGCTGAAAAGAAAACTACTGACGCCTGAACCGCGTTTGCATGCTGGACGCCTGCTGGCCCGCGCGGGCGGGGTGCACGCCATGATCGATCTCTCCGATGGTTTGGCCGGAGATGCCCGGCGTCTGGCCCAAGCCAGCCAGGTGGGTGTTTATATAGACACAACTTCCCTGCCGGTTTCAGCGGCCACCCGCTTGTGCGCCCGCCGGCTCAACGTGAAGGGGTGGGAACTGGCTTTGCGCGGGGGTGAAGACTATGAACTGCTCTTTGCTGCACCGGCCAAAAAAGCAACAGGTCTAGTAAAATTATTGCGCCAAAGAGCAGGTGTCCCTTGCTGTGTGGTTGGCAAAGTGGTATCCGCACGTGAAGGGCTGCGCCAGATTTTACCCGGCGGCCGCAGTGCCGCGCTTTCCGACTCCTGGGAACACGGCGGCTGAACAACCAGGACAACCATCGCAGGAAAGCTGGCAATGCGGATAGAGGAGGTCTTGGCGTGATGAAAAGTGCCATAATACCGTCAGACCCGCCTGCACAGAAAAGATCCCCGGCAAACGGCGTCTTGTTTTCCGGGATCAAACCTCGATTGCACCGAGTGAAGAAATGCCAGCTGTCGGCCTGTGCCTTGGCCGTATTCCTCGCCCTGGCGGCAGGGTCAGGCTGGGAATGTGATGCGGCGACCATGGGCTGTACCAATGCGGGAAATTCTTCAGAGACCGTAGATGATTCGGTTCAGGGCAATGTGTTTACCGCTCCGGCCAATTTCATCGGCACCACCATGCACATTTTTGTTTCCGGTGCCGCCAGTGGAAACATGTTTATGGTGGGTATTTATAATGTGAATCAGTCGACCAATCAACCTACCAGCCTGTTGCGTGCATGCAGCAGTTCGCCGCCTCCGTATTTTACGGTGGGACAATGGAATGCAGCGCCCCTGACATCCCCCGTGGGCTTATGGGCCGGCACCAAATATTATTTGGGATTGCAGTTCAATTCGGATGCGGATATCGGATTGAATACAACAATTTCTGGCACCCGCTGGTCGGTTGCGGCAGGCGGGCCGAATTTTCCAAATCCATTTGGCACCCCAACCCCCGGGCCGGACAATACGCTGGCTATTTATGTCAGCGGACCGCTGATGACAAGCACTGCTACTGCCTCCCCCACCGCGAGCACAACCCCCACCTTCACCCCTACGCCAAGCATTACTCCGACTGCAACCGACACGCAGACTATCACCGGCACCACCACCACTACGCGTACTGTGACTTCCACGCCCACGATAACCGTGACCGTGACTGCGACCATGACCCCTTATCAACTTGCCCAAAACCAGGTGGCAGCCTATCCCCAGCCGGCCCACGGCCGAATGCTGTGGTTTTATTACTACGCGCCGGAGGGGGCAGAGGCCACCATTGACATATTTAATGTCCTGGGGGAAAAAGGTGAAACGGTGACTGCAATCCACGCCGCGGCAGGATATCAGCGCGTAGGGTGGGACCTGCAACAGGTGGCGCCCGGCCTTTATTTCTATCACCTGCGTTTGCACTCGGCAGCCGGCACCCGGGATTATGGGATTAAAAAAGTAGTCGTGGTGAAGTAGTGCACGGGCACAGGCAGGATTGGTTTTCCCGTTGGCGTGTCTGCCCGGGGATTGTCACTTTTCGCCGGCAATGGCCGGGTACTTCTGAATTGATTTGCCCAAAAACATGATGCATAATACCAAACAGATGCACAGCCAAACCCAGAAGGAAGAGCGGAAAAACGTGCCGGCAGATAAAAAAGTGGTGGAAACAGGCAGTGAGGAAGAGACCGTTGCCTTGGGCGCGGGTTTGGCCGGGCTGATGAAAGGCGGGGATGTGGTGGCTTTATACGGGGAACTGGGTGCGGGCAAGACCTGCTGGGTCCGCGGACTGGTAATGGCCCTGTCTGCATCCGCCGGGGTCTCCAGCCCGACTTTTACTATTCTCAACGAATACCCCGGTGCCACCCCGGTGTATCATTTTGATTTCTACCGTCTGAGGACAACCACGGAACTGGAGGAGATCGGTTGCGAGGAGTATTTTTACGGGGACGGTATTTGTGTTTTGGAGTGGCCGGATATAGCAGAACCGTTGCTGCCCAAAAGGCACTGGAAAATATTTTTTGAAATATCGTCGGAAACCACGCGGCGTATTGTCATCTGTCCGCCGGAGAACGGGGGCAGTGCATGCTTCTGGGCATAGACACATCCACGGTCCGTCTATCCCTGGCCCTGGGTGACGGGGAAAAAACATTTGCGGTCCGCGCGCACACCGCCCAACGCCGGCACAATGAAACCCTGCTGCCGATGTTGGCCGCCGCCCTGGAGGAAATACACCAGACGCCCGCGGACATCCAGGGTATCGCCGTGGGTTTGGGACCGGGGTCTTTTACGGGGGTGCGCGTAGGTCTGGCGGCTGTTTTAGGGATGGCACAGGCGCTCAACCTTCCGGTCGTCGGTGTGCCGAGCTATTTGATCATCGCCGCCTTAAGCGGGGAAGAGCGGGTGGCGGTGGTGGGAGACGCACGCCGGAACATGTTTTATGCCGCCTGCTATGAGAGGCGTTCGTCAGGCTGGACGGCGGTTATGGCTGAAACCCTCGTTTCACCCCCGGATTTGCTGCAGCGCCTGCCGGCAGGAAGGATGGCACTCAGCGGGCCGGATGCCGGGGGCTTGTACCATGCCTGGAAACTGGAAAGGGCGGATCTGGTTTTGGTGCCGGAAGCAAGGCGCTGGCCGGAGGCGGAGACCCTGATTCGGCTGGCCACGGGAACAATTCCCAATCCTTTTGGCAGCAGCCTGCAAAAGGGCGGCATACGGTTGCAGGATCTGATTCCTATTTATTTAAGACGCCCGCAAGCCGAGGAGATGCGGCTGGACCGTGAAATGCCTGCTGGGGGTATTTTGTGAAAAGCGTAGATAAAGAAGCGGTTGCCATCATTCCCATGCGTCTGGAGGATTTGGATGAGGTTTTATGGGTGGAGCGCAGCTCCTTTCGCGATCCCTGGACGCGTACGCTATTTGAGGAGGAGTTTAAAAATCCGGATTTAAGCCATTTTATGATCGCGCGCTGCGAGAAACATGTCGTGGGGTATATGGGTTTTTGGCTCATCCAGGAAGAGGCGCATATCACCAACCTGGCCGTGCATCCCGCCTTTCGGCGCCGAAAAATAGGCGAGCGCTTGTTGTTTGCCACCTTGCACTTGGCCAGCAGCCTGGGAGCGGCGCGCGCCACTTTGGAAGTCAGAGCCAGCAATGAACCGGCCAAACGCTTGTATGAGAAAAACGGATTTCAATTGGTTGCCGTACGGCGCCGATATTATGTGGACAACAATGAAGACGCCCTGATTATGTGGTGCAACGAGTTAGCCCCCTTTCGCCATCCTTGGAAAAAGCAGGGAGAGTTGGAAAGCGCTTGACAGACATAATGGACGGTGCTACATTACACCCGATTGGGCAATTTGCCTTATGTTTACTTCTCATGCACAGGAGGAAGGCAAAAGTATGCCAGCGCAAGGAAAAGTGAAGTGGTTTAACAATGCCAAGGGATTTGGGTTTCTCGAAAGAGAGGGGGAAAGGGACGTTTTTGTCCACTACTCCGCGATTGTGGGTGACGGCTTCCGCAGTTTAAATCCCGGTGAAGCAGTGAGTTTTGAAATCGTTGAAAGTCCCAAAGGCCCCCAGGCCAACAATGTAGTAAAATGTGAAGTTGCCTAATTCATTCATTTCATCTCCATTTATTAAAAGGCCGGCCTGACGATACGGGTCGGCTTTTTTTATCCTTCTGCGAAAAAAGCGGGCGCGGGCCTGGCGATAAAGCCAGTCGGAATTGTTACGGGGGAACAGCAATGCATAAAACAGTGCCAGGGGGCATATGGACCGCAGTCTTGTTGTTGCTCTTGGCGGCGAAGGGCAAT
>JAFGIQ010000064.1 GCA_016929575.1 candidate division FCPU426 bacterium | reverse complement strand
TCCCACTCGATGGTCGCCGGGGGTTTGCTGGAGATGTCATAGACCACCCGGTTGACGCCGCGGACCTCGTTGATGATGCGATTGGATATCCTTCCCAGCACTTCCTTTGGCAAATATGCCCAATCCGCGGTCATGGCGTCCACACTGGTCACCAGACGCAGGGCAATGACATTTTCATAAGTCCTCTCATCTCCCATGACGCCCACGGATTTGACGGGCAGCATGACGGCAAAAGCCTGCCACAGTTTGGTATACCAGCCGGATTCCTTTATCTCCTGCAGACAAATCGCGTCCGCCTGTCTGAGGATGGCAAGCCCCTCTTCCGTCACTGCGCCGATGATCCGCACTGCCAATGCCGGGCCGGGAAAGGGGTGCCGCCACACCATGTCCGCGGGCAGCCCGATTTCCAAACCCACGCGGCGCACCTCATCTTTGAACAGTTCCCGCAGGGGTTCGACCAGTTGAAAACGCATGTTTGGCGGCAGGCCGCCGACATTATGGTGTGACTTAATGGTGGCCGAAGGCCCTTTCACCGAAACGCTCTCGATGACATCCGGATAAATCGTTCCCTGGGCCAGAAAATCAAATGATCCCAACCTGGCCGAGGCGCGCTCAAAGACTTCAATGAACTTCGTGCCGATGGTTTTCCGTTTTGTTTCCGGATCGGTGATTCCGGCCAATGCATCCAAAAATTCTCTGGCCGCATCCACGACTTCCAGCCGGATGTCATCATGCCGCTTGAAGACCTCCTCCACTTTTTCGCGTTCTCCGGTGCGCAGCAGGCCGTTGTCGATAAACATGCAGGTCAGCTGCTGGCCAAGGGCTTTATACAACAACACCGCGGCCACGGAGGAATCCACGCCGCCGGACAAACCCAGCAGGACTTTTCCGGAGCGAACCTGCGCGCGGATGCGGGCAACAGATTCCTCCACAAAAGACGCCGGGGTCCAGGATCCCGTGCATCCGCAGATGCCGTACAGAAAATTTTTGAGCATGGACATGCCTGCAGGCGTGTGTTCCACTTCCGGATGAAACTGAATGCCGAATACGCGCCGCCCGACATCGGCGATTGCGGCCAGAGGCGCATTCTGGGTGCGGGCAATGCTTTTAAATCCCGCGGGCATGGCTGCCAGGCGGTCGCCGTGGCTCATCCAGACTTTGGTCGGTGAAGCAACCTCATGGAACAACCCTGCGGCATCCTCTATCCGCAGTTCGGCTAAGCCGAATTCCCGCTGTTGCGAAGGTTCAACCCTGCCCCCCAGCAGGTGTCCCAAAAGCTGCATCCCGTAGCATATGCCCAAAATCGGAATTCCTGACGAAAACACGTCTGCCGGTATCATGGGCGCTCCCGGGGAGTATACTGAAGACGGCCCGCCGGAAAGCACGACGCCCTGGGGTGAGAGGTGCTTGATCTTTTCCAGCGCCTGATGGTAGGGATGGATCTCGCAGTATACATTCAATTCGCGGATGCGGCGGGCGATGAGTTGGGTGTATTGAGAGCCGAAATCCAGGATGAGAATGCACTCCGAATGCGCTGTAATCACCTTCGCCACTCCTTGCAGGGGCCGTGCCCAGGCAGTATCCGTTCCGTGTTTTTGGCCAAGCCGGCTTGGTTTGTGTATCCGCGCGCCCCGCCCCGCCTTCCCCTGCAGGCGTGACGCTGGGCGGTTTAGGTCAGACGGTAGTTGGGCGCCTCATTGGTGATGATGACGTCATGGGGATGGCTTTCGAGCAAAGCGGCATGGGTGATTTTGATGAATTCCGCTTTCCGTTTCAATTCCACCAGCGTGCGGCAACCGCAGTACCCCATGCCCGCACAAAGCCCTCCGATCAATTGGTAGACCGTGGCGGCAACGGTTCCCCGATAGGGAACGCGGCCGACAATGCCCTCCGGGACCAGTTTGTCCTCTTCCTCCACCTCCGCCTGGAAATAGCGGTCGCGGCTGCCTTTCTTCATCGCCGCCAGGGAACCCATGCCCTGGTAGACCTTGAAACTGCGCCCTTCCAGGATGACGATTTCACCAGGACTTTCATCCGTGCCGGCGAAGAGATTCCCCAGCATGACTGCAACCGCCCCGGCGACGATGGCCTTGGTAATGTCGCCCGAGTATTTGATGCCGCCGTCCGCAATCACCGGCACGCGTCCGGCAGCCGCATGGGCGCATTCCCTGATGGCCGTAATCTGGGGAACGCCGACACCCGCCACCACGCGGGTGGTGCAAATCGATCCGGGCCCCATCCCCACTTTCACGGCGTCCGCGCCGGCGGCAATCAGGTCCCGGGTGGCTTCGGCGGTGGCAATATTTCCGGCCATGACATCCAAAGCAGCATATCTGCTTTTAATGTGCCGTACGGCTTCCAGCACGCCTTTGGAGTGTCCGTGCGCCGTATCCACACAGACCAGATCCACGCCTGCTTCCAGCAACAAACCCAGGCGCTGATCAAGATCACCCGCCGGGCCTACCGCTGCTCCCACCCGCAGGCGGCCGTGCTTATCCTTGCAGGCCCGCGGGAAACGCAGGCGTTTTTCAATGTCCTTGATGGTGATCAGGCCCTTCAGCATGCCCTTGTTGTCCACCACCGGCAACTTTTCAATGCGGTGCTGGTAGAGTATCTCCTCGGCGGCTTTCAGGCTGGTTCCTACCGGCGCGGTTACCAGCTTGTCCGTGGTCATGACTTGGGAAATTTTCAGCTTGAAATTCCTTTGGAAACGCATGTCCCGATTGGTGAGAATTCCCACCAATTTGCCTTTTTCAGTGATGGGCACGCCGGAAATGTGATAACGCCGCATGATTTCTGCGGCTTCGGAAATTAAATTGTCAGGTCCCAGGGTGATCGGATTGCGGATCATGCCGCTCTCGCTGCGTTTCACCTTGTCCACTTCCTCGGCCTGGCGTTCCGGGCTGAGGTTTTTATGAACAATGCCGATGCCGCCTTCCTGGGCGATGGCAATGGCCAGTCTGGCCTCGGTGACTGTATCCATGGCCGCTGAGACCAGGGGGATATTCAATTCAATCCTCCTGGTGACATGGGTGTTGACTTCGACGTCTTTGGGCAAAACGTCCGATTTGGCGGGTTTGAGCAATACATCATCAAAGGTGAGCCCTTTGGAAATGTCTTTTTTCCGGGGTAAAGCAGGCATACCCTCCTCCTTAAACCAGGACCATGCACAGCCTGGAATGTAAAGTCGAGATGTTAGCAAAAGGCATGCAAAAAGTCAAGGGGCGCCGCAGAAGATAAAGCCCCCGGCTGCTGTCTGAAAATGAAAAACCCGCAAGCCGAAACTTGCGGGTTTTCATTGACACGCCCAGGCTCACCCCTCCGCCGCACCTGCCCAGGCAATGCTGCTTTTAATACATGCCGTCCATGCCGCCCATGCCTGCAGGCATGCCGCCGCCGGCCGGAGCTGCTTCTTTTTTCTCCGGCTTCTCGGTGACCAGGCACTCGGTGGTAAGCAACAAAGCGGCAATCGAAGCCGCGTTTTGCAGCGCCGAACGCACGACTTTGGTGGGATCCACCACGCCCGATTTCATCAAGTCCTCATACTGGCCGGTGGCGGCATTAAGGCCGACTTTCATATCCTGGCTGACGACATAATTCACCACCACCGAGGATTCAAACCCCGCATTGGCTGCAATCTGGCGGATGGGCTCTTCCACCGCGCGTTTGACGATCTCAACGCCTACTTGGGAGTCGCCTTCCATCTTGACTTTATCAATGGCTCCCAGGGTCCGCAACAGCGCCACGCCCCCGCCTGGAACAATGCCTTCTTC
Source organism: candidate division FCPU426 bacterium (assembly GCA_016929575.1). Lineage (GTDB taxonomy): Bacteria > Oederibacteriota > JAAXVQ01 > JAAXVQ01 > JAUVAV01 > JAFGIQ01. The sequence continues at coordinate 384 of JAFGIQ010000064.1, read as the reverse complement.
CACCGCCGAACGGGTGGCCGCCAGGGAGTCTTCCACGCGCAGCTTTTTCTCCTTCATTTCCACCTCTGTCGCCGCGCCGACATTGATAATGGCCACGCCGCCGACCAGCTTGGCCAGGCGTTCCTGCAGCTTCTCCTTGTCGTAGTCCGAATCCGTATCTTCGATTTGTTTGCGTATCTGGGCGATGCGCTTGTCCAGCTCCGCTTTTTTTCCCGCACCTTCGACGATGGTGGTGTTGTCCTTATCCAGGGTGATCCGCTTGGCCTGGCCGAGCATGGAAAGGTCCACGTTTTCCAGTTTGTGCCCCAGTTCCTCCGAAATCACCTGCCCGCCGGTGAGGATGGCGATGTCTTCCAGCATGGCTTTGCGGCGGTCGCCGAAGCC
>JAFGIQ010000063.1 GCA_016929575.1 candidate division FCPU426 bacterium | reverse complement strand
GGCAATAAATTTCCGCGCACTCCTCGAGCGAAGAGCGCTGTCCGGCGCCGGCGTGAAAAATCAGGCGCTTCGGGGTTTGCTGGACGCAGGCCGCCAAACCCAAGGGCATCAGGATTGCCAACCATAGGCGGATCCCGTCCAAACGCCGCATATTTATTGTTCCTTCTCGTACGGCCACATGGCGATGCCGCCGTCCATCACTTTCACATCCTTGAATCCGGCGGCCTTTAAAACCAGCGCCGCTTCGTACCCCCGCAGGGATATCTTGCAAAACGCCACGACCGGCTTGTCTTTGGGCAATTCCTGCAGCCGGCCGCGCAGCGCGCCCAGGGGGATCAGGATCGCTTTGGGCAACCGGATTTCCTCATACTCCGCCGGGCTGCGTACATCGAGAAACACGAAGTCTTTTTGTTCTTCCAGCATGGCTTTCACTTCGGCCGCGGAAACGCTTTCCAGGTATCCGTCCAGCTTGTTCCGGGCCACATTGGCCGCGGTAATGATGTTGTCCATGGCCGGCGAATAAGGCGGCGCGTAGCACAAGTCCATGTTGGCCAGCTGATCCACGGTCATGTGGTTGCTCAAAGCCAGGACCGATACATCCATGCGCTTGTCCGCGTCTCCGGGCCCCGCGGCCTGGGCGCCGAGCAATTGCCGGTTTTTTTTATCCACCACCAGTTTTAAAAACAACGGTTTGGCCGTGGGCATGAAATGCGCCCGGTCCGGGCCGGGGGCATAGGCCGTAACCACGTCATATTTCAATTCACGGGCGGTTTTTTCGGTCAACCCGGTCCGGGCCACGGAATAATCAAACACCTTGCAGATGACGCTGCCAAGCACTCCGGGAAAAGCATCCTGCACGCCGCAGATGTTGTTGGCGGCCACGCGTCCCTGCTTGTTTGCCGTGGACCCCATGGGCATATGGATGTTTTTGCCGGAAACCAGATCCCGGCATTCCACGCAATCACCGGCCGCATAAATGTCCGGATCTGAAGTGCATTGGCGTTCATCCACCTTGATGGCCCCGGTCGCCCCGATTTTCAGGCCCGCCGCCTTTGCCAGCGCCACCTGGGGTTTAACACCCACGGCAATGATCACCATCTCGGCGGGCAGCACACCCTTGTTGGTCAGCACTTCCCTGACTTCACCCTCTCCCTGAAACGCCTGCACTTCCGTATCCACCAATATTTTCACCCCATGCGCCTCCATATGCTGCATGACCAGTTTGGCCAGGTCCCAGTCCAACATGCCGAATATCTGGGGCATTTTTTCCACAATGGTTACCCGGCATCCCCGGTGGGTCAATGCCTCGGTAATCTCCACGCCGATTAATCCTCCCCCGACGATCACAACATCTTTTGCCTGCTCCCCCTGCAAAAAAGCCTTGATGCCTTCAGCGTCATGAACGCCATGCAGAGTATATACATTTTTCAATTCCTTCCCCGGAAGGGGAGGCACCACCGGATCCGACCCTGTGGCCAGAACCAATTTGTCGTAGGAAAGCCACTCCCCGACCCCTTCCTGCATTTTCCTGACCAATACGCGTTTGCCCTTCCGGTCGATTTCCAATGCTTCGGTTTCGGTCAACACCCGAACATTCTTCACCTTTTGAAAAAACACCGGGTCTCTGACCACGCCCACGGGTGTGCACATCAGTTCTTTTTGTTCCTTGACCTCGCCGGACACATAATACGGCAACCCGCAACCCGCATAAGAGAGATATTTGTCTTTTTCCACAATCGTGACTTCTGCTTCCGGATTCAAGCGGATGATCTTGCTGGCTGCTTTCGGCCCTGCCGCCACCCCGCCGATAATCACTATTCTCATTTTTTCATCCTTTCTTTCTGGATTGCCTCAAGCAAGCGCAAATTCCTTCACCCATCCCGAGAAACCAGGCGAGCAACACACCGGCATTGCCCGGTGAAAGGCGTTGGTTGCTGTATCGCCCGTGCAATGCGCGGGCACCAGGCATCTGACGCCGAAATCCTGCAATGCCCCAAGGCTGCGGCTGATGCGCTTTGGCAAGGCATTTTTCAGATGCATGCCTCCGATCACCGCAAAAATGGTTTGGACCCCGGCAAGTCCCCCGATGTATTGCAGCGTGTTGACCACCCCGGCATGCGCGCATCCCAACAAAACGATCACACCTTGCCCGCCGGTAAAAAACAGTGCCTGATCATCCGGCAGCGCATCCGGCCGCGTGCAGGCCGCATCGGCACAAAACGCGCCGCCTGTGTCTTCAAAATTCGTTTGGCGCGGTATTTCGCCGGTCACCCAAACCCCGGGCCAAACTTCCGCAGGCGTCCGCGTCCACACCATTTCTCCAACCTGGGATCTGATTTGCCCTTCAGTCAATCCGGGGACGCCGATGCTTCGAACCGACAGGTCCGGGTCTTGAACATACTTCCCCTTAAACGCCTCCGGATGAACAAACAAGCGGGGATGAAATCCGGGGTGCAACAGGTGCTGCAAACCGCCGGTGTGGTCATAATGGCCGTGGCTGAGCACAATGGCATCCGCGCTTTGCAGATCAATGCCTAAAACTCGGGCATTGTGCACCACCGCATCGGTTTGGCCCGCATCAAACAAGAGGCGTTTTTCGCCGCATTCGACCCAGACTGCAAACCCGTGTTCGGCCCGCAGGCGATCATCATTTGCAGTATTGTCGACCAAAATGGTGATCCTAATCAAACCGGCCATGGAATTACCCTTGTCGCTGTTCTGGTGTGAACGCTTTTCAGCGCAAATTCCGAAACCCCCGGACCAGGGGCGGAAGAGTTGGTCCGCGCCTGCGCGTATCCTATTCAATCCCGGCGCTCCATGAACTTGGCCCGGGCGCTGGCTTTCTTTTCTCCGTGTTGAAAAAGCTCCGCTTTCAAGACATGCATGCGCGAGAAAGATTCCTCCAGCCAGGCCCGCACCACTACTTTCTCATCCGTTTTCGCCGGCTGATGGTAGCGTACTTTGAGTTCGGCGGTGACCGCGGGCTTGCCCAAGGAAAACATGCAGTTGGTCATGGCGCTGTCTAGCAGGGATGAAATCACCCCGCCGTGAAGCTGGTCGTCGTACCCCATGTATTCGGGCCGGCAGAAAAAAATCGCCTGCACGGACCCGTCGTCGCAGACTTGGAACTTCAATTTCATGCCCAGCGGATTGCCTGCCCCGCACAACCGGCAGGAAGCATGGGCACGCGCCCGGATTTCTTCCAGATTCTTTTGCCGGATTTCAGTGGTCACAGAGGTTCGTTCCCGTTTGCAGGGTGTTATGCAAAAAGGCGGCGGCCAAGGCTTCGGGCGCATCCGCCGGCGCGCCGACGACCACTTGTATGCCGTTTTGATTAAACAGCTGCTGCGCCCGGGCGCCCATGCCGCCCGCAATAATGACCTCGGCCCCCTGTTCATGCAGCCAGCGGGGCAAAACCCCGGGTTCATGCGGCGGAGGGTTAAGCAAACGGGTGTTTTGAATGGTCTTGGCTTGCATATCAGCCTCGACCAAGGCAAACTGCTCACAGTGTCCGAAATGCGGGCAAAGCCTGCCTCCTGCAATGGGAATGGCAATTTTCATGATTTTTCTCCTTTAACCGGTTTAGGTGTTTTTCTCGACAACCGCATCCAGATCAATGATCGGCCGAATGATTCTTTCCATGCACTGCGCCGTGGCGGTAGAGGCGTATTGGTGGATAAAAGCCCGCCCCTCATCACACGCTTCCGTAATTTGCGGGTCCATGGGTATGGCGCCCAAAAACGGCACCTGCATGTCCTGCGCGATACTCCGGCCGCCGCCCGTGCGAAAAACGGGCGTGACCTCCCCGCAGGCGGGACAGGCAAAGCCGCTCATGTTTTCAATCACTCCTATAACCGGCACTTGCAGCCGCTGGCAAAAAGTGATTGACTTGCGCACATCCACCGCCGCCACTTTTTGGGGAGTGGTGACCACCACCGCGCCGTCCATTTTGCCGATCAACTGGCATACTGAAAGCGGTTCGTCCCCGGTTCCGGGCGGCGAATCAATGATCAAAAAATCAAGGTCTCCCCAATCCACATCTTTTAAAAATTGCTTAATGACCGCCATTTTCATGGGACCCCGCCAAATCACGGCCTCATTCGGATGTGGCAGCAGAAAACCGATGGACATGACTTTCATCCCGCCCAATTCAACCGGCAGCATTCCGTCTTCGCCGCTTTGAATCATCTCTCCTTCCAGTCCCAGCATGGTTGGAATGCTCGGACCGTGAATATCGACATCCATCAATCCCACTCTCTTTCCCAAAAGCATCAGGGCCGTTGCCAGATTCACCGCCACCGTGCTTTTTCCAACTCCTCCTTTTCCCGACAGCACGACCACCTTGCGCCGGATGCGGCAAAGCCGCGCCTGCAGCTGCCTGCGTTCTTCGAAATCTTTTTTGCTTTCATCCGGCCTTGGACTTTTGGCAGCGCATTCCTTTTCCCCGCAAGTATCGCAGGACGGCTCACCTGTTTTGTTTTTTTCATGCCGCCTGTTTCGATCCAGCCAATCCTCGCAAGCGGCCTTCAGGGTATTGGCTGCCAAAAGCGCACAGTGCTCGTGTTCCTTGGGCAACCCCCCCAGGGCCTCCAAAAGATCCTTTGCCTGCACAAAAACCGCGTCCTCAACACGCTTGTCCTGCACCAGGCAGGTGGCCATGCTGCCGCTGGCCAAAGACGGGCCGCAACCATCCGTGGAAAACGACGAGCGCTTTATTTTGTCTTGTTCCACTGCCACCCAGAATTCCATCATGGTGCCGCAGGGCCCGGTGATGCGTGCATGGCCGTTGTAATTCCAAAGAGGGCCGTTGTTCCTCGGATGCAGGGCATGGTCTTGGGCAATTGGGGACATTTTCAAATCATCTTTTGCACACATGGTCACCCCGCAATCATAATGATTTTTTTGTTTTTAGACGATGGTCCGACACATTAAACCTCCACACCGAGAAAAACCCGGATGACATACCCCAGTCCGAAACTGAGGGCGGCAACTCCCAGGCTTACCCCTGCCATTTCCAAAAAATGCCTTCTAAAAGGCCGGTCGGTTGAAACCGAAAGATAATAATTAAAGGCGGCGATAATGGCCACCGCAGCTGTCAGTGTCCAGGCCAGGCAAAGAAAACGGTTTTCCAAAAACAAATAGGGCAGGATCAAGATGATGACCGTCGCCACGTAAGCAACTCCCGTATAAACGGATGATGTCATGGGCGATTTCCCGCTTTTCTCTGACTTGGTCGACAGATACTCCGATGCCGCCATCGACAAGGCGGCCGCAATTCCCACAATAAGTCCGCTCAAGGCAATCAAGCGCACGTTCCCCAGGGCCAAAGTCAGGCCGGCCAGTCCGCCGGTCAATTCCACCAGCGCATCGTTTAATCCCAGGACAATGGAGCCGACATATTGCAGCCGCTCCTCATCGATCAGATTCAGCAGTTGATCTTCGTGATCCTGCTCCTCCCGGAGGATGGTTTGCACTCCGGGAAGTTTTTCCAGTATTTGCCGGTAATTGTCCTGGGCGGTTTCTTCCCCCCGCTCCATCAATTTAACTCCAAACGTCAGGCCCAAGAGACGGCTGATCCAACAGTAAAACAATATTTTCATCCTGTCCGGTTGCACCTCTTCGCCAGTGTGTTGTTTCCAGACCTGATAGTGCCGGAGTTCATCCGCGGCGATATCCTGCAAGACCTTTTTGTTTTCCGGGGACTTTGTTGCCTGAGCCAGACGCTGATAAATATGATACTCGGTGATCTCACTCCTTTGATACATGAGGATTTGTCTTTTCAGCCCTTCGGCGACGCCCATGGCGGTCCTCCTATGCATGAAGCGCAGACATTATCTCCCGGACTTTTTCCCACACCCGGCGGATGTCTGCAGCCGCGGGAGTTTTGGTTTCCACCACTGTCTGTTCCCTCATCTGGGCCCGGGTCACGCTGTCATCGTAGCGGATGCGCCCGGCAATCCGCACGCCGTTTTTTTCCGCCTCATCTTCGATCTTTGCCGTCATTTCCGGGTTAATATCCCATTTGTTCACGCAGACCGCGGCCGGAATGTTAAAATGCCGCGCCAGGGAAAGCACCCGGTCCAGGTCATGCTCGCCGGACACTGTCGGTTCAGTAACCACCAGCACCAGCGTTGCGCCCCCCACTGAAGCAATCACCGGGCAACCAATGCCAGGCGGGCCGTCCACCATGATATACGGATGATTTCCCGCTTCCGCCAGGCGGCGGGCCTCCCGGCGCACTGTGGATACCAGTTTGCCGGAATTTTCCGCCGCCGCGCCCAGGCGGGCATGCACCAGGACACCGCAACGGGTCCCGGACACCATCCATTCCCCGCACAACCGTTCCGGGAAATCAATGGCCTGCTCCGGACAGAAGCGCACGCATACTCCGCAGCCTTCGCAGGCCGCCGCATCAACCGCAAACCCGGCGTTGTCTTCTCCTGCGCTTTTGATCGCACCATACCGGCACAGAGAGGCGCAAACGCCGCAGGCGGTGCAATCTGCGCTGCGGATGACAGCCTCACGGCCGCTGTAAAAATCATGGCGCCGTTGAAGCGCGGGCGCAAGCAGCAGATGCAGATCAGCGGCATCCACGTCACAATCCGCAATCACGGCATTGCCGGCAAGTACGGCCAGCGATGCAGTCACACTGGTCTTGCCGGTTCCTCCCTTGCCGCTGATAACAACCAGTTCCTTGATGCACCTGTCCATCTTTATCTCACACCTTTTTCAGCGCCTGCCTGATATCCTCCATGATGCGTTCCGGCGGTTCTACACCGGTTGACAAGCGCACGGTATTTTCCTTGACGCCGAATTCCAGCCTTTTCTCCGGCGGCAAATAGAGCATGGTCGTCAAATACGGAATGCAGATCAGGCTCTCGGTGGAGCCGAGGCTTACGGCATGTTTGATAGTCTGCAGTCCGGAGATGAAGCGTTTGGCATCATCCTGCGTTTTCCCGACATTAAAGGCCATCATGCCGCCAAAACCGCCGCGCATCTGCGCTTTGGCCGGCAGGTGTCCCGCATGCCCGTTGAGCCCCGGATAAAACAGGCCGCTGATCAAAGGCTCTGTGTGCAGGTATTCCGCCACAGCCATGGCTGAAGCGGCCATGCGTTCAGCCCGCAAAGCAAAGGTTTTAAGCCCCCTTTCCAGCAAAGAGGCGGAATATGCATCCAAGGTGCAGCCAATCGCCTGTCTGGTAAACCAAAGCTTGTCATAGTCTTCCTTGGGGCCTGCCACTGCGCCCGCCATCAGGTCATTGTGGCCTCCCAATGCCTTGGTGGCGCTGTGCACCACCAGATGCGCGCCCAGCGCCAGGGGTTGCTGGTGAAAGGGGGTCGCAAAGGTGTTGTCCACCACCAGCCGCGCGCCCGCAATATCCGCAGCGCGCCGCGCTGCGGCAATATCGATCACCTTGCACAGGGGGTTGGTGGGCGTTTCCAAAAACACCATGCTGGTATTGGCTTTGATATACTGTTTAAGATTAATGCTCTCGTCGGCATTGAGCCAGGTCACTTCCACGCCCAGGCGTTCAAGGATCAGCGAGACTTTGTAATGGGCGCCATATGTATCGTGAAACAGAATCAGGTTTTCCCCCGCTTTCAGGTAGGTGAGGTAAACCATCGTGCAGGCTGCCATACCCGAGGTGCAGACAATGCAGTCCTCCGCAGCTTCCAAGGCTGCGATCTTTTTTTCCACAGCCCTTACAGTCGGATTATCATCGCGGTGATACGTGTACCCGTCTATTTCTCCGTCCGTGATCCGGCGCAACACCTCAAAATCCTTGTATTCATAGTTCACCGCGTTGACAATCGGCGTAACCATGGGTTTGTTGCCGTATGGCGTCAATGGATCAGACATGCTTTGCACCTCCTGCTTTGCCGATTTCCAACCTATTCACATCCTCCGCTTGCCGGGTTTGCCAAACCAGCAAGGTGCCCATCGCCGCGCCTGCGTGCGCGGCGATGACCGGGCACTTGACTTGAAAAAGGAAAAAAATTGGCTTCTCCACGGCACAGAGCGTTTCATAATTGCCCTGTCCCTTGGCAATGACCAGCTCGCTATTTGCAAACACATCACCAAAAGCGGGAGAGCAATCCTCAAGAACGGTCCCGGGCGCATCCGAACCATTGTCAATAACCGGCACCAGGTCGCATATCCCCGCGGCCCGCGCATCTTCCATGGTGGCGTCATTGATAACCGGCCGGCCCCGGACCGCCACTGTCACTTTTTCAGGCAAAAGCATCTCAATAAGCGGGCGGTCAAATACGATTTCACCGGCATTGTCGGCCAGCAGCAATATCCGCCTGGCTTTCGCCGCCCGGGCAAAAAACCCGGCCCAATCGCCCTTGAGCGGTTGTGTGAATGAACGCGCCAAAGCGTTCAGGGATTCTGTCAGTTGCAGTCCGCTTTTCGCGCCGGCATCCAGTATGTTGCCGCCAATAGCCATGCGCACGGCCGCCTCCTGCGCCGGCATGCCAGCCGGAATCCTTTTTTTCAATTCCGGCAGCATCTCCAGGGCTTTCCGGTTCAGATCCGCTTTCATCCGCCGATAGGGATCCTTGCAGCCTGTCCTTTCACGGATCAGGCGCTGTATCTTCTGGCTGACCAGGGGCGGATTGGCGCCCAGGCTGCAGGACGACACCAGGCCGGATATTTCCCGGAGCAATACTTGACTGTTTTCAGCAGACTGGCCGGTCATGCCTATTGCTTCCTCGGCCTGCCGCAGGAAGCAGGGAATGCATTCCACGCACGCCTGCAAAGGCTTCAGCGGTCCTGGCGGCGCAAACTGGCCGGTTGTCAGCATGACCAAGGTGCAGGCGTTTAAAACCTCTATCCCCGCCTTTTGCAGCGCATTGGCCAAATCCGTATTTTCCGCGCCGGGATTGAAGATGACCCGCCTGGGCCGTATTTTCAAAAATTCCCCGCGCAAAGCGGCCGATCTTTCCGGCGACACATAAACCGTGATCGTATCCAGCCTGCCGGGAATGTCGGTCATGCGCTTGAAAACCGGCAGGCCCTGGATTTCGGCCAAAGCGGGGTGCACCGGAAAAACACGATAGCCCTGGCTTTTGAGCATCTCGACTGCTTTATAACTGTACCGTTCGGGTTTGGCGCTCGCACCTAACACCGCCACAGCCGGCGCTGTCGTTGGCCCGTTTTGCAGGTCCGGCGCCGTTTTGTTTCCAACCGCTTTTCCCAGTGACATACATCCCCGCCCTTTCAAAAATATCGCCGCTTGCCGGATTTCCAGAAACACCTTGCAGGCGGCGGGTCATTTGTCCCCCTGGTTCAATTGAGCAAGACCCCCCGGATAACATACAAAGCCGCCTCCCGGGAATCGCGGCTTTTTGTCAGCGCCTGGTCTTTTACCCCTAAAAAGTACTCGTTTTCCACCTGAAATTTTTCCCGGGCACACTCCTCTATCTCCCCCGTCTGCACGTGCCGGATTTTGCGCACATAAGAAGAGGGATCGGCCATTTTGGACTTATAAAAACCTGACTCCGGGTTTAAAAGCATGGCCAGCAATTTCCCTTTTGGTCTCAACACGCGGGCGGCTTCTTCCACCGCCTGCCGGTAATCCTCCATAAATTGCAGGGACACGACATAGATAATCGCATCAAACGAGCGATCTGCAAAGGGCAAATTTTCCGCCCGCCCCACCACGGGGCGCACAACATCCGGCGCGCCGTCAAGGGCTTCCGGCGACACATCCAGCCCGGTAATGCGGAAACCGCGCCCGCTCAGTTCGCGTTCCACCACAGCCGGCCCGCAGCCCACGCTCAAAACATCCGTGCACCCCTGCAAATGCCGGGCAAGATACTCCGCCTCAGCCTTAAAAACCGCCTGCCAAAACCCGCTTTGGCAGGATTGCCGGTATCGTTCCTCATCTGTCCCCGCCGGGTTTTTCTCAACCATGGCATCCCCCGTTACCGCAGCCGCAACCGGGTCGGCAATTTGTTCCGGCGTTCTCCTCATTCCCGCGCGGCCGGCACGTAGAACATTACTTCGTTCTTGGCAACCGTCCGGATCTTGCCGGCCTTCAGCAAATGATGCAAATGCTTCACAGCTTCATTGACATGCATATCAAGGCCTTTGGCAACATCGTTAGGCGTGCATGGCCTGCGGTGCAAAAGCGAAAGAACCGCCTCATCATCAAGCGTACGGGCTGCATGCCCCTCTGGCGCCTGATTTTCTGTTCCCGCGATGATGTCAACGTCGCCCGCAAACAGCGCCTTTGCCGCAGTCATTTTTTCCCCGGTAACCGCCATGGCCTGTGATTCGGCCGGCGGACGGACAACCGTGTTCAACTGGATCCTTTGTGGATGTATTATTTCCGCCCACTCCGCAATCCGCCCCACCTGTTCCGGATCGTCTGTAACCCCTGCGCACAGAAATACTTCCAGCCATACCATCCCGGAATAGTGTCGCGAGAAAACCGCCAAGCCTTCGGCCACGCGCATAAAAGAAAGTTCCGGATGCGGGCGGTTGACGGTCTGAAAAATATTTTCATCCCCCGCATCCAAGGAAGGCAGGATTAAATCCGCTTGCGCCAGTTCTTCTTGGACCTCCTCCATCCACAATAACGAGCCGTTGGTGATGACCGCCACGGGGATATCGGTCAATTGCTTGATCCCCGCAATCAGCCGGCCTGTATCCGCGTTCAAGGTCGGTTCGCCGGACCCGGAAAGGCTGATGTAATCGGGACGGCCTCCTTTCCGAAGAAATTCTTCCAAATCCCTGAGGACGTCATCGGCCGGAACGTACGCTTTCCGTTCCATGGTTTTATGGGTCGTGCGGCCCAACTGGCAGTAAATGCAATCATAAGTGCAGATTTTATACGGCACCAAATCCAGACCCAGGGACCGGCCCAGCCGCCGGGAAGGCACCGGGCCGTAAATATGTTTCCTTTCAGCCGGATTCAAGCTTCTTCCCCGCACGGCGGTTGGCCGCAGTGTTCCTCCCTGCCGCAACAGGTCCTGCCTGAAGTCTCCAGCGAACAACCGGCGCCTATCGCTTGGCTTCGCCCGCCCCCCGGCCCTTTCATAATATAGCCGGTTCCGCCGCTGATCAATCTGCGCACCTCTCCCCCGCATTGGGGGCACTGCGTCAGCGGAGCTTCCTTCATTGACTGGCGTTGTTCAAACCTGTTCCCGCACTGTCGGCATTGATAATCATAAGTAGGCACAATTCACCTCCGCCCCGCAGCCGCCAGGCTCCGGAGCTTATCTTGAAGTCCGCTGAAAAGCCCGCGGTATTCCGGCAAAGCATCCACCAGCAGTTCACCGCGCGAATACGCCTCGGCAATGCGCCGGTCATCCGGTATTTCCAGCAGGATGGGCACGCCCGCCTGCCTGCAAAACAAATGCACCCGGTCATCGCCCGCGCCCATGCGGTTGACCACCACGCCAAATGGCAGTTTCAGCTCTCTTACCATATCCACCGCCAGCTTTAAATCATGCAGGCCAAAAGGCGTTGGTTCGGTCACCAAAACCACAAAATCCGTGTCCCTTATGGCCGCGATTACCGGGCAGGATGTTCCCGGCGGAGCATCCAGGATGGCGGGCATCCCCGGTTGCAGCCTGGCCTTCACCGCCCGGACCAGCGGCGGCGCCATGGCCACTCCCACATCAATACGTCCCTGGATCAAGGTGATATCACCGGCCTGCATGGTTCCCACCGCGCCGATGCGTTTGTCAACTTCAATGATGGCTTTTTGCGGGCACACCAAGGCGCAGCCCCCGCAGCCGTGGCACAATTCAGGAAACACCAGGGGTTTGGTTCCCAAAGAGGCAATGGCATTGTACTGGCAAAAGCGGCTGCATTCTCCGCAGGCATTGCATAGCGACTCATCCACCTGCGGGATGGGGATGAAAACCGTTTCTTCAGCCTCTGCTGTGCCATTTAAAAACAGATGGCAGTTGGGCTCCTCCACATCACAATCCAATAGCTGAATGGGCGCCCCATAGGCTTTGGCTAAATTCAGCGAGACCGTGGTCTTGCCTGTTCCGCCCTTGCCCGAAGCCACGGCAATGGTTAATGCTGTGCCCTCCCATTGTTTCGCTTCCTTCATTTCACCCGCCACTATTGTCCGGTTGCCGGTTTTTTTACCCACAGGAGTGGAAATACAATATCGCTGGTGCAGCACGGGACCCAAACTGCCAAAAACAAAAACACAACTATTATCATGACTGTCATCAGGTCCATCTTTCCTTCCATGGCCATGGTCATATGGAAAAGCGAAGCCCAGGTGCTTAACAAAACATGCCCGGCATGAGGAAGCTTGGTGTGCGGCCAAATCCAGGCCACACCGATTCCCAGCAAAGCCAAGGGATTGACCAGCCACCATTTTTCAATGAATCCAAAATGCACGCCCCGCCGCGGCATTTGCAGCAGCCATTCCCCTATAAAAGGGATGAGCGAGTCGCTCAAGGTGGCAATGCCAATCGAACCCGCATACCCAATAACCAGCGTCTTGAGCAGGCCGCCTTGCCCGTGCAGCCGGTATACGGCGGTGGTCACCAGGGCGCTTAAAAAAACATGTAGGGGATGGAGGCTCCAAAACATGAATTCCGATGTGTGGCGCGCCACCCCGGCAATCATGATTAACAAGATGATCAATACGCCCGTGGCTGTGCCTAATGCCGTGTACGGCGCATGCCTGCCAAGCTGGCGGATGATTTCGCGGGTCATGAGGCTGCTCCGCGGGCAAACAAAATACGCTCGGGCAATACCATCATTTTCACCAATGCCCATCCACATCCGCATTGCGGGCCTCGACCAGTTTCCCGTCGAGATACTGTTGCAGCGCCTCGGCCACCGTGGCCGCATCGGAATTATAAATCTTGATGCCGGCTGCCGCAAGCACCCTAAAGGCTTTGGGCCCGCAATGCCCGCTGATCAGGCATTGGGCTCCTGTTCTGGCCACCGTCTCCGCGGCTTGAATACCGGCGCCTTGGGCGGCATTGAGGTTTTGGGCATTGTCCAAAATGGCAAATGATTTGGTGTCCGTGTCGTAGATAAGAAAATTCCGCGCGCGGCCAAAACGGCTGTCCAATGGCGCGTCCAGGCTGTTTCCCGATGTGGTAAAAGCTATTTTCATATGCCAACAATCATCCTTTCAATTATATTCCGCCATGATTTCGCGGGACTCGTCCATCAGCCCGGCGGCAAGCTTCCGCATCCCGGTTTCCTCCCACAGGGACATTTTGGCATGCGCTTCCAGGTATTTCAGGGGAATGGGATGGGTCCCCACCACCACCGGCACCTGGTAGTGCTTTTCAATGAATTCCTTAAATTGCCGGATATAAGGACAGGGGGGATACCCTACCACCAATCCGGTTGCCAAATGAATCACATTGCATCCGTTTTTCACAAACTCAGCCGATACATATTCCACATTGCCTCCGGGGCAACCTCCGCAGGTTGAATATCCAATGATCCCCACTGGCTCCTCGGCGGCATACCGTGCAAATCCACCGCAGCGTTCGCGCAAAGCCCGGAAACATTTGCCTCCGCCGCAGGACTGGTAACGGGCGCAGATAATGATCCCAAGGTTCATCAATCACTCCCCCTTGCCAGGGGTATCCATCTC
>JAFGIQ010000006.1 GCA_016929575.1 candidate division FCPU426 bacterium | reverse complement strand
CTCAATCCCTGCGGTTCGTGCACGCGTTCCCGCCCCACCTTGGTAAAAAGATATCTCCGGCCGTCTGGTTGCCTGCTGGCGCCCATATATGAATAGTTATCGCGTATTTCCAAATCCTCATTTGGACACCTGTGAAAAACATTATTGATTATTTGGACAACAGTGGGAATAAATATATTATTCATTTTCCGTCAATTTTGCCCTATACTGGTTCAACCTCCTGTTGTTAAACCTCCTTGAATGTATTATTAAGGAAAGGATTAGCATATGGCTGTCGGTCACCATTTCTTGATTTTAGGACTGGGCAATCCCCTGCTCACGGACGACACTATTGGCTTGCTGGCAGTCCAAAAAGCAGAAGCCGATTTGTCCGGATTTTTTCCCCAGACGGTTTTTAAATCAGCATACCAAGGCACTTTTGACCTGCTGCACGAACTTGCCGGTTTTTCCCATGCCATCATCATTGACAGCATCTGCACCGGGCATCATCCCCCTGGATTTTGCCATCAATTCACGCCGGCGGATTTGGCCAAACTTACCCATGCTTGTCTGGTCAATTGGCACAGCCTCAACCTTCCCACCCTCCTGCAAACCGGTCAAAAATGCGGTTTTCCCCTGCCCCGGGAGATACTTTTATTTGCTGTTGAAGGAACGGAATTTACGGCTTTTTCCGAAGAGCCCACGCCTGAAGTCAAGAAAGCCATAGACCCTTTAATTCAAAAAATAGCACGTCAATTGCAGGATTGGCATGATAAAAGCAGCCTTTGCGCCTGAATCCACCTGCAGTATTCCAGCATGGCACCCGACGGGAATAGGTATTGCCGCATCAAACATCCCCGCTCTTAAAGAGCGGGGATGTTTGATCTGAGTGGTAGCAAGGCATTATCTTATGCCGCATCTTTGCTTATGGCGGAGATGTCCCCGGCATCCGGCATTCGCCGGACAAGTACGCCGGGCATGCGCCCGGCAAGCCGGGGAATTCGCGGTGGCATATTAAAGTTCCCATTGAAGTTTCCGTAAATCTATACTAGGAATAGGGTAATACCAAGGCAAGCCCCTTGGCCACTTGCTGCAATGCTATAAGATGCGGTGCCAAGCACCGGCTAAAGGAAACAGGCGGATGAAATTAACCACCCGAAGTGAATATTCCCTGCTTTTTCTGCTCTATTTACTACGTCAGCATGCCCAGGGACAGGTCTTTGTCAAGTTGGCAAAATTTGCCCAGAAATACAATATTCCCAGAAAATATCTTGAACAGCTGGCCAATATCTTGCGGCAAAATAAATATATCAAATCAAAACGCGGCATGAAGGGCGGTTATGCTCTGGACAAGCCCAAGGATGCCATCACCGTGGCCGAGATCATCCGGCTGATGGACGGGGCCCTGGCGCCGACAAGTTCCACCAGCGTTTATTTTTACGCGCCCACCCCTTTGGAAAAGGAAACCAGACTCTGGCAGGTTTTTAAAGACATCCGGGATTATACGGCCCAAAAACTTGAAGAAGTGACTATTTCGCAATTGACATGATCAGGCGGTTACATCTCACAAGTTGATGGGGATGGCCCGCAGCCGGGTTTAAAACCGGCCGCGAGGTCTTAATACTGTCCCCCGAGGTCCCATTTTGTTTACTGCTAGCATTGCCGGGGCAATAGCCCCATACTGACCCGGGTTGGTGCGAAATGGCGAAAAAAGACACATTGTTGGTGTTGTGCGAATGCGGCAACAATATCCGCGACAAGATCGATTTGGAGGCCGTGCGCGCCTGGGCACTGGGCGATTCCCGCATCAGCCAGGTGGTCAGCCATGAGCTTTTGTGTTCCTCCGCCGGCAAGGTTTTTTTCACGGCTGCATTGAAGAAGTTCAAATTACGGCACATTATTATCGCCGCGTGTTCCCCCCGCGCGCATGAAAACACTTTCCGCTCCCTGGGCGTCAAGGCCGGCGTCAATCTTGCCGATGTCAACCTGGCCAATATCCGCGAACAAGCTGCCTGGGTGACGGCAAACAAGGAAATTGCCACCCAGAAGGCCATTACCTTGATCAAAGCCGCATTGGCGCGCACGGAATATCATGAAAAACTTGAACTGCGCTCCATGGAGTGCCTGACAGACGTGGTTGTCATCGGCGGCGGCATTGCCGGCATGGAGGCGGCCCTGCTCTCCTCCCAGGCCGGACGCAAAGTTACTATTATCGAAAAAAACATCGCCCTGGGAGGCAGGGTCATTCATTCGGAGGAGCTGGCCCCCAACATGGAGTGCGCCCCCTGTCTGCTTTCGCCGCGCCTTTTTAAAATCAAGGATGATCCCAATATCCGCGTGGTTTCATTCGCCGAGGCGGTCGAGGTGGTCGGGTTTTTCGGCAATTACCAGGTGACCGCCCAAAAAAAAGCCCGCTATGTCAAAGAAAGCTGCATCGGCTGCGAAGCCTGCTTTGAAGTCTGTCCGGTTTCCGTCAAAAGCGATTTTCATCTCGGCCTCGGCAGCCGCAAAGCCATTTATACTTTATTCCCCGGCTCCATACCTGCCGGCGCTGTGATTGACCGTGAAAACTGTTTGCACTTCAAGGACGGCTCCTGCGCGGCCTGTGTATCCGCCTGTCCTTTTGCTGCCATTGATTTTTCCGAACAAGACGAGACCCTGTCCTTCTCCGCCGGCGCCGTCATCCTGGCAATCGGCTCTGAAACCCATGCTCCAATCCAAAACCGGCGCCTTGGCCTGGGCCTTTTGGACAATGTATACACCCTGGCGGAATTCGAACGTCTTGCCAATTCCAATGGGCCGACCCAAGGACGCATCCTCCTGAAAAACGGTTCTCCTCCCTCCGCGGTTGCGGTTATTCACTGCGCCGGCTCCCTGTCCGCAGAGGGATTGCCCTTCTGTTCGGGCACCTGCTGTGTCATGGCCCTGAAGGCCGGCGAATTCATCCGCAAGCAAATCCCGGCCGCCGCAGTCTATAATATTCACGACCGCCTGGTTTTTCCAGGTCCGGAGATGCAGTCTTTTTTTGACAAGCAGGTCGCCCATGGAACCCGGTTGCTGAAAACCCCTGATTTGCCCTCACTGACTGTTGCCGCCGATCAGGGGCAGTTGCTGGTTACAGGCAAAAATCTTCAGCCCTTGCGCGTGGATATGGTGCTCCTGGCCACTGGCCAGCAGCCGGCCGCTGACAGCGGCAAGCTGGCGGATTTGCTCGGCATTGAACGCTCGGACAGCGGTTTTTTTAAATCCGATCATTATTTCCTGCGCACCACCGGCTCCACGCTGGACGGCATCTACGCTGCCGGCAGCTGTCTGGGGCCGGTTTTTGCCGATCAGGCCGTCCTGCAGGCCCAGTCCGCGGCCGGAGAGGCGGTCAGCCGTCTGGTTCCCGGACGCCAAATTGAATTGGAAAGCATGACCACGGAAATTGACCCGGAATTGTGCGGCGGCTGTAAATTATGCGTCTCGGTGTGTCCCTATAAAGCCGTGTCCTTTTTGGCGGATCAGGGCGTCTGTGCGGTGAATGAAGCCATCTGCCGCGGCTGCGGCACCTGCGCGGCCAATTGCCCCAGCGGCGCGGCGCAAGCCAAGCATTTTACCCGTGAGCAGATAGACGCGGAATTGGAGGGCATTCTCGATGACTGAGTTTACGCCCAAGATCGTTGCTTTTGTCTGCAACTGGTGCGCCTACGGCGGCGCGGACAATGCCGGCAGCCAGAAACTTGAATATCCGGCTGCGGTCAAACTCATCCGCGTCATGTGCAGCGGCCGTGTGGAGCCGGAGATGGTAATGCAGGCCTTTCGTCAGGGAGCGGACGGCGTCATGGTGCTCGGCTGCCATCCCGGCGACTGCCATTACCGCAATGGCAATATGAAGGCTTTGCGCCGTTTCCGTCTTTTCAGCCGTTTATTGGCGCAGTTCGGAATCCATCAGGACCGTTTTGTATTCGACTGGGTGGCGGCTTCGGAGGGCAAAAAATTCCAAACCGTAGCCACCCGCTTGGCCGCGGCCGTGCAAAAACTCGGACCCCTGTCTCTCACAGGCTATGTCCGCCAGGGGGAGCCATCATGAAAAGAAAATCATCCCGTGCAGCCAAGGCGGCCAAAATATCCAAACCGGCCTTGCGCAGGACCAAAACCAGAAAATATGCGCCCCGGGCCAAAACCGCTGCTGCCCCCAAACCCAAGGTGGCTTTTTACTGGTGTTCCTCCTGCGGCGGTTGCGAGGAAGCCGTCGTTGACCTGGAAGAAAATATCCTGGAAGTGACAGCGGCGGTTGACATCGTCTTTTGGCCGTGTGCGCTGGATTTTAAAACCGAGGATGTGCGTGCCCTGCCGGATCAAAGCCTGGCGGTTGCGTTTATCAATGGAGCGGTCCGCACCTCCGAGCAGGAGGAAATGGTCAAGTTATTGCGGGCAAAGTCGCAGCTGGTCATCGCCTTTGGCGCCTGCGCCGTGCAAGGCGGCATTCCCTCGCTGGCCAACTTGAAAGACAAGGAAAGCATTATCACCCGGGCCTACCGCGAAGCGGAAAGCGTGGTCAATCCCAAGGGAACCCTGCCCCAGGAAAATACCACGCTGCACGGGGAGAGCCTGACCATCCCCCGTTTTTATGAAACCGTGTACACCTTGGCTGATGTCATTCCCGTGGATTATTATCTGCCCGGCTGCCCGCCCACACGCTCTTTGCTTGAAGATGCGTTGCATGCCATCTTGGGCAACCGGCTGCCCGCCCGCGGTGCGGTGCTGGCGCCCAACCACTCGCTGTGCAAAACCTGCGAACGCAACGCCACCAAACCGGACCGGCTGATGATACAGGATCTGAAAAGGATTCATCAGGTGGCGGCGGACCCGGAATCCTGCTTTTTGGCGCAGGGCCTGCTCTGCCTTGGTCCGGCCACCAGGGACGGCTGCGGCCAGGCGTGCATCAAGGCCAACATGCCCTGCACAGGCTGTTTCGGCCCTTTGTCCCATTTTGACCAGGGCGCCAAAATGCTTTCCGCCCTGGCCGGTATTTTCCAGGCTGAAGGCGAGACTGCAGCCGATCATTTTGCAGCCAGCGTTGTGGATCCGGCCGGCACCTTCTACCGCTACGGCGTGGCCGCGTCCCTGCTTGGCGGCCGGCGCAAGGAGCGTTCCCATGGCTAAAAGAGTGCTGATTGATCCGGTTACACGGCTGGAAGGGCATGGCAAAATCGACATTCTCCTGGACGATCAGGGCAATGTCACCCAGGCCTATTTTCAGATTCCGGAACTGCGCGGTTTTGAAAAATTCTGCGAAGGACGGCCGGCAGAAGACATGCCGCAGATCACTTCGCGCATCTGCGGAGTTTGCCCCTCGGCGCATCACATGGGCGCGACCAAGGCCCTGGATGCGCTTTTTGGCGTCGTGCCGCCGGCTGCGGCCCGTTTAATCCGGGAAGTCTTCTATTCCCTTTTCATGTTTGAGGATCATCTGCTGCATTTCTTTTTCCTGGGCGGTCCGGACTTTATCGTCGGACCGGCAGCGCCAAAAGCCAGCAGGAATATCCTGGGGGTCATAGACAAAGTCGGGCTGGAAACCGGCAAAAAAGTGATCGAGATCCGCAAACGCTGCCGTGAACTCATGGCCGCCCTGGGAGGCAAACCCATCCATCCGGTCCTGGGCCTGCCCGGCGGCGTTTCCAAACCCATGGACCGGGATCTCTGCCGCAACCTGGCTTGCTTCGCCAAAGACGCCGTTGCTTTTGCCCAATTCACCCTCAAGGCTTTTTTCGACTTGGTCTGGAGCAATCCGGAATACCGTGAACTTGTCCTGTCGGATATATACCAGCACCGCACATATTATTTGGGCATGGTTGATTCTGAAAACCGCGTCAGCTTTTACGACGGGCCGCTGCGGGTGGTGGATCCCGAGGGCAAGGAAGTCCTGCGTTTCAACGCCAAAGACTATCTGACAGTTATCGCCGAGCAGGTTGAATCCTGGTCCTACATCAAGTTCCCTTATCTGCGCCAAGTCGGGTGGAAGGGTTTCACGGACGGATTGGACAGCGGCGTCTTCCGCGTGGCTCCCCTGGCGCGTTTGAACGCGGCGGAGGGCATGGCCACGCCCCTGGCCCAGGCCGAGTACCAGGCCATGTTTGCAGCCCTGGGCGGCAAACCCGCGCATCACACCCTGGCCATTCACTGGGCGCGCCTCATCGAGGTGCTCTATGCTGCCGAGCATTTGCAGGAGCTGGCGGCAGACGAGCGGATCCTCTCGCCTAACATCCGCAATCTTGATCTGCAAACCCCCAGCGAAGGCATCGGCATTGTGGAAGCGCCGCGGGGCACCCTGATCCACCATTATCACACGGATGAAAAAGGCCTGATCCAACGGGCCAATCTCATTGTGGCCTCGCAGAATAATGCAGCGGCCATGTGCTTGTCCATCGACAAGGCGGCCAAAGCCCTGATTTGCAACGGCCAAGTCAATGACGGCCTGCTGAATCAAGTGGAAATGGCCTTCAGGGCCTATGATCCGTGTTTCGGCTGCGCCACGCACAGCCTGCCCGGAAAAATGCCTCTGGAAATCCGCTTCCGTGATACCGGAGGCCAGATCAGGCGCAGACTCATCCGTGATGCATCCGGCGGGGAACGCCTGTTGGAATACGAATAGCCAAAACCAGCAAAGGAGGTACATGACATGGCGGAGGTATTGGATTGCAGGGGGATGAGATGCCCCCAACCGGTTCTCAAGACAGCAGTAAAGATTCAAACAGTCCCGGCCGGAAGCACGCTGGAAATCATGGCGGATTGCACCGAGTTTCCCCATCAGATCAAGGAATGGTGCGACCAGACCGGTCGCGTTTTGGTCAATCTGGTGGACAACGGAACCTATCATACGGCCACGATCAGAAGCTAGGTCTCTTGCCATTCCGGTTTTTTTCGCTCCCGCGCGGATGCGCGATAGGCGCAGATCCCGGATTCTGCCGCTCGCGCATCCAGCGGGGAGAGTATTACCCCATTATCCTGCACCTGCGCTCCACCCGGCATTGGCCAAATAATAACTGTGCAGCCCTCCCGGCGCAGAGGTCATCGGCGGTGATGCCCTCCAAAGCTTCAGTGGTGTTTTTTATTCCCTGAATTGCGCCCAGCGAAAAGCTCTTCTCAATTGTTCGGTGGTAAACGGCTTGGGCAGAAAGAATACCGCGCCTGCAGCTTGCGCTTCCAAATGTTTTGTCGGTTCCTTGTTGGCAGTGACATATCCGCACTTGATCGGCAGTTTCCGCCGCATGATTTCCTTGATTAATTCGGTGCCCGTCATTTTGGGCATGGCCAGATCCGTCAGCACCACATCCGGACGCAAACCGCCGTCGATCTTTTTCAGCGCTTCCTCCCCGTCGGCGGCCTCCTCAATCTCAAGCTCCGTGAATCGTGCCAGACTCAGGGTCACGCGGATGATTTTGCGCATGGTTTGGCTGTCTTCCACGATGAGTATTTTCATCTTTTTGTTTCCTTCTCCAGCGCCGGCGGAAGGCGGCCTGTAGACGGCTTGTTGCTTTTCCGGCTGCTGAAGGCCTGCATGATCGTGCGGGGAATCTCCTCCAGGGGCAGCACGCTTTGGGCGGCGCCGATATCCACCGCAGCTTTGGGCATGCCGTAAACCACACTGGTCTTTTCATCCTGCGCCACAGTGAAAGCGCCTGCCTGGCGCATGGCCAGCAAACCCTCTGCGCCATCCCTGCCCATGCCCGTCAGCAACACGCCGACGGCATGGGCGCCGGCGTTTTTGGCCACGGATTGGAACAGCACCTCCACGCTTGGCCGGTGGCGGTAGACCTCCGGGCCGTCCCTGACCACAGCCTGATATCCTTCCCCGCTTTGTGTCACGGCCAGATGCCTGCCGCCTGGCGCAACCAGCACCCGCCCGGGAAACAACGGCTCCCCGCCGCGCGCCTCTGATACCTGCAGGCCGCTGATTTGATTAAGCCGTTGGGCAAAAGCGGCGGTAAACTGCGCCGGCAGATGCTGCACCACCAGGGTGGCCGGAATATTCTCCGGCAACACCTGCATCAATTTGGCAATCGCCTCGGTACCCCCGGTGGAGGCGCCGATGGCCAGCAGACGGTGCTGGCCCGCCGGCAGTTGCATTGCCTCCATTTTTTCCCATTTCTCCTGCTGTTGATTTTTTTGGAAATGCACTCCTGCGGCCAGGCGGATTTTTTCTATCAGCACTTGCGCCAGCATCTCCATATTTTTGGTGTGTTCCGGCTTTTGCACCACATCCACTGCGCCAATTTCCAGCGCCCGTACCGCCGGCATGCTGGCCCGGTCATTAAAGGAGCTGACCACAATCACCGGCAGGGGATAATATGTCATCACCTTTTCCAGGAAGGTCAGCCCGTTCATGCGGGGCATCTCGATATCAAGGGTGATCACGTCAGGTTTCAAGGCGGCGATTTTATCCCGGGCGATATAGGGATCCCCCGCCGTTCCCACTACCTTGATGTCCGGCACGCCGGACAGTGCCCGGACCAAAAGCACGCAAATGACCGGAGAATCGTCCACCACCATGACCCGGATCATATAGCGGCCCCGCTTTCCCCTCCGGCCTGCCCGTAAACAACGCTTGGACCCCCAGGGTATTGCGCCTCCTCCGCGTGCATGTTGATAATCACATTCACGCTGTCACCGTTTATGCCCAGGCGGATGCCCAGTGTTTCTCCCGGCCGGCTCTCCCTGGCCTCCTGACACTCCCTGACCTGTGGGGTTTCCAGATCAATGATGTAAGCGGCGTCAAACAACCGCCCCACCAGATTCCCGCATAGAATATTGGCCATTTCACCCAGCGCATCCAGCTGCTGGCCGCGGTCGTACGCAAGGGAAAGATCACCCAGCATGGTCTGCGTGATCGGCGTCAAAAGCGCGGCGGGAACATCCAGTATCAGACTCCCTGCGCACTGTCCCCTGAATAAAACGCATGCCTGGACGCGGTTGACTCCTGCCGGCGGCAAAGCTTCAGCTCCCAGGGAAATTCCCGCCACTTCCTGAAAAATGTCTTGCACTGCCTGGCGCAGGGTTTCTTGGGCATCGCGCATATTTCATCCTCACATGATTTTTTGTTATCTACAACCGCCGGTTGCCGGCGGGCCGATACTGCCGGGCCGCCTGATCTTCCCGGGAATAATCGATACTGCCCTTGAGATCACAACTCCCACTCTGTCCCCGCGGAGTGGATCCAGGTTTTGCCGGTGCCGATCTCCAGATGGAGGGTGCGGCAGATGTTGCCGCCGACATCCTCCCGGCGCGCCACCAAACCGCTTTTCCAAAGCATTCTTTTTACCATCAGCAGGTTCCTTTTTCCGATTTCATAGACATCGTTGGCCTGGGTCCTGCTGCTCCCTCCCGCCAGCTTGATTTCCAACCGCTGTTTCAAAGCCCCGGCCGCAAACAAGGCACTTAAGAAAACCGGTATGGCCGTATCTGCGTACATGCAGGGTTGCTGCCGCGCTTTTTCCTCCGCGCGCTCGGAATTTGGCAGCATGACGTGCAGCATGCCGCCCACTGCGGTCTTGGCGTCATGCGCAGCCACTGCCAGGCAGCTCCCCAGGGCATAGGTCACCAACACCACGCCAGGCTGATCTGATATTTTCATGTCCGACAACCCCACAACCACCACAGGCATTGTATGTATACCGCCGTTTGCCGGTTCCTCTTTATTTCCCTTTCAACCCCCCTGCGGGGGCATGAACAGGGATTGAAACCAGATCAAGGTAAAACCGGTGCTTACGGATTGCCATTGCTCTTTTCGGGAAAAGATGGGGGAAAAGGCCGCCCCGCGCCAGGCAGGAGGGCTTCTGCAAAATGCCGGATCATCCGGCTTAGCAGGCGCCGGAACTTTCCGCTTCAATTTCCCGGGGAAGAGCCGTATTCAGGTTTAATTGCAAATCCACCCAACCTCTTTCCAGACACAGCCGGACCGCGGTCTGCTGTCCATTTCCCTCAGGCCTTGCACCCTGGATATTGGTGCTCATCATCATCGGGGCGCTCATTTCAAAAACCGGTTTGCTTCCGGCCAGGCGGGCCAAGAGATTGCCGCAGATGATATTGGCCAACTCCGCCAAAGCGTCTTTCTGTTGTTCCACATTCAAGGCCTTTGCCTCAACGCCCAGCATATCGGCCGTCAGCTCCGGCACCAGATCTTGCGTCATCCCCAAAAACATGGTTCCGCTAAAAGGCCCGCCAAATGCAACCTGCACCCAGCGCGTTTGTCCGGATTGCGCCGAATTTTCCTCCGGCGGCGCGATGGTCATAAAAACCAGGTTTTCAAACACCTCCTGGGCCACGTCCCGGAGCAGTTTTTCCGTTGCATGCGCGGCGGTCAACTCCCAATACTGCTCAAAAATGCCGCGCACGTGCTCCGGTTTAAAGGGTTTATGGATGAAGTGAATGCCGCTGGCTGTTATCTGTTCGATGCGGCTCTGGCTGGACTCGCTGGAAACCACGATGACCGGAATATTCGACCATTCCGGCCTGGCGCGGATGCAGGCAATCATTTCCAGTCCGTTCATAACCGGCATGTTCAAATCCAGCAGGATGAGGTCAATCCACCGCTGCTTAAGCACCTGCAATCCTTCCCTGCCGTTGCCCGCCTCTACAAACTGACCGACCGGCAGCCCGCTGAGCAACAAGAGTTTCCGCAGAATTGCCCGCATGGTCAGGCTGTCGTCCACTATCAACACATTTAATTTCATGTACATCACCCCCATTCCGCGCATTTCTGCGGCCGGTCCCCCGCCCGGCACTGATGGCGCATGCTAAGCCTCCTGCTTATTTTTTTCCATAGAGAGAATATCCCAAGTATTTGAAATCGTTTTTTATGCCGCTGAATCCTTCCGCCTGACCGACTGCCAGCAAGCCGTTGCCGGCTAAAAGCGACCAAAAACGGTTGATCAGCTGCTGCCGGATGTCGCTTTCAAAATAAATCATGACATTCCTGCAAAAGATGAGATCAAAGGGCCCCCGCATGGGCCAGGAGGCTTCCATCAGGTTCAGCCGGGCAAAAGAAACCATTTTTTTCACCTGCTCGCTTACGCAGTAGCCGGCCGCACCCCTGCTTTTGTCCCACCGAAAATATTTTTTCAGCCAGGCCGGCGGGATGTCTTTAACATCCTCCGCCGTATACGTCCCTGCCCGCGCCTGCGCCAGCATGCGGGTGGAAAGATCCGTGGCCAGTATTCTCACATCCCAGGTCCGGCCCAACGGCAGGCTTTCGCATAATAAAACCGCGAGTGAATAGGCCTCCTCGCCCGACGCACAGCCTGCGCTCCATACCCGTAGTTTGATCATTCCGGCGCCGGCTGCCCCGAGTTTTTGCACCAGGTACACCTGCCGCAGGTAGTGGAACTGCTCCGGCTGCCGGAAAAACTGGGTGACATGGGTGGAAAGCACATCCATCATCAGGATCATTTCATCCGTCCTGTCCCCGTTCCTGAGATACTCATAATATGCTCCGTACGAACGCAGCCCCAGTTCCTTCAGCCGCCGTGCCAAACGGGCTTTCACCAACTCCTTTTTGCCCTCGGTGAGATTGATGCCGCACTCTTTTTTCACCAGCTGGCTGATGTCCGCAAACTCTTCCTCTGTCAGTTCCGGTGCTGCCGGCAGGGTCTGCATGATTGTTGCCTCCGGCGCGCCAAGCGCGCTTTTTTAAATACCGCTCCCGGGCTTACCGTCCCCGGCCGGCATTTTTTGCCGGCCGCAGCGCCCCGTCCATAACCGCACCCGGGGTTCCGTTTCGTCCGTGAATCATACTCCGCAGGTGCCGGACATTCTCCTGGAGGATCTCGAGCTGGGAGTTGAGTTCCTCGGCCGTGGAAGCCAGCTCCTCGGCGGTCGACGCGTTTCCCTGCGT
>JAFGIQ010000062.1 GCA_016929575.1 candidate division FCPU426 bacterium | reverse complement strand
CTCCCCCACCAGGCCGGCCCGATCCAGGGCAAACACCACAGGCAGATTTTGCAGGCAGACATCATGCAGTATCTGATCATAGGCGCGCTGTAAAAAGGTGGAATAGATGGCCACCACCGGTTTTAGCCCTCCGGCAGCCATGCCTGCGGCCAATGTAACCGCGTGCGACTCGGCTATCCCCACATCAAAAAAACGTTCAGGCAGTTTTTCGGCGAATTCCTCCAAAGCCGTCCCTGCGGTCATGGCCGCCACCACGGCAACAATTTTATGATCCTTGTGTGCCAGCTGCAGCAGTTGGCGGGCAAAAACCTGGGAAAAAGACACGCCGGCGCAGCTTTGGCGTTCGCCGGTATCCGCATTGAATTTGGGCGTGCCGTGAAAAGACACCGGATCACGCTCCGCGTATTCAAAACCCTTGCCTTTGCGGGTCAGCACGTGCAACAGCACTGGTCCGGAAAAAGCCAGCACACGTTCCAAGGTGGTAACCACCTGTTCCACATCGTGACCGTCTATTGGGCCGATATAGCGGAAACCCAGTTCTTCAAACAACACTCCGGGCACTATCAAACCCTTGGCGATCTCCTCCAAGTAATGCGTAAGCCCAAGGGCCGATTTGCCCACCGCCGGAATGGATCCCAAAAGCCCCTCGATCTGCTCTTTCAGGCGGTTGTACACCCGGCCGGTGATAATCTGGTTTAAATAGTTGGAAATCCCGCCCACGGGGGTGGAGATGGACATACGGTTGTCATTCAGTATGACCAGCAGATCGGTTTTGATGTGGCCCGCGTCGTTCAAGGCTTCCATGGCCAGGCCGTTGGACAAAGACCCGTCGCCGATAACCGCCACAATTTTGTTTTTACCTTCGGCCAGATCACGCGCCCGCGCCATCCCCAGCGCAGCCGAGATGGAGGTGGAGGAATGTCCGGTGTTGAAAGCGTCATAAGGGCTTTCCTCCCGCTTGGGAAAACCGGAAAGTCCGTTGAGCTGGCGTAAAGTGGAAAAACGCCCGCGCCTGCCTGTAAGAATCTTGTGGGCATACGTCTGATGGCCCACGTCCCAGACGACTTGATCGCGCGGCAAATCCAGCACGCGGTGCAGGGCCAGCGTCAATTCGACGGCTCCCAGCGAAGAAGCCAAATGTCCGCCCGTGGCAGCGACTGCTGTCACCATGAAATTCCGGATTTCCACAGCCAGCTGTTCAAGTTGTGCAAATGAGATTTTTTTAACATCCGCGGGAGAATGAATGCTCTGCAACAAAGCCATACCAATCCTTCACATCCTGAATCCGTCCCGGAAGTTCCCCGGCACGCCGGCTAATAAAAAAGCAACCCCCAAATAATGCCGATTGCTGATCCTGCCATCACTTCCAGACGTGTGTGCCCCAGGAATTCCTTGAGCCTTTCAGGTTTGAATTGCCCCTTCTGGTTGAGATCATCCATGATCATATTTAAAATCCTGGCTTGGTGGCCGGCCGCCCGGCGCACACCGGCCGCATCGTTCATCACCAAAATGGCCACTCCCAGCGCAAGCATGAAAATAGGACTGGACCATCCTGTTTCCAGCCCGATCACCGTGGCCAGGGAACAGATGAATGCCGAATGCGAACTCGGCATGCGGCCGGTATCCACCAGCAACCGGAAATCAAAGCGTTTTTCTTGTATCAAATGGATAAGCACTTTAATCAAGGAAGCTGCGAACCAGGCCGTCAAGACAACCCAGACAATTTTATGCGTTAAAATAACATGCATCGCCAGCCCGGTTTGGTGCAATATCTGCAGGGCTTTTTCCAAAGGAATTACACCTCGCGCTCCACAATATAGTACGC
Source organism: candidate division FCPU426 bacterium (assembly GCA_016929575.1). GTDB lineage: Bacteria > Oederibacteriota > JAAXVQ01 > JAAXVQ01 > JAUVAV01 > JAFGIQ01. The sequence continues at coordinate 6,848 of JAFGIQ010000062.1, read as the reverse complement.
CAGAGCCTGCAGCGGCTCCGCTTTTTTGCCAAACGGTTTGAGGGCGCGCACGGCTTTTTCCGTCAACGACAGGGCCTGCTTCTTGGATTCCTCCAGGCCGTATACCGCCGGATAGGTCGCCTTGCCGAGCGCGGCATCCGTGCCGACCTCTTTTCCCAGCTGGGGCATCTTGCCCACGATGTTGAGAATGTCATCCGCAATTTGAAAAGCCAATCCGGCGGCTTCCCCGTAAAGCGACAAGGCTTTCAACTGTTCGCTGGTGGCGCCGGCAAGGATGCCGCCGATACGCAGCGCCCCTTGTATGATACGGCCGGTTTTATGGGTGTGAATGTATTGCAGCATCGGAATGTTGACATCCTGCCCTTCGGCGTCAACATCCGCCATCTGCCCTCCCACCATGCCGGCCATGCCGGCCGATTGCGCCAATACCCGGATTGCGTCCAACACCGCGGCGGCTGCCGGTGTCCCCTTTGCAGGGGCGGCGCATTTGCTCATCAACTCAAAGGCAAAAGTCAGCAAGGCGTCGCCCGCTAAAATGGCCGCCGCCTCTCCAAAGACCTTGTGGCAGGTCGGCTGCCCCCGCCGCCAGGCATCATCGTCCATGGCCGGCAGGTCGTCGTGGAGCAGGGAATAGGTGTGGATGCACTCCAAAGCACAGGCAGCCGGCATGATATTGCTTTTTTTACCCCCGCAGGCTTCGGCCGCAGCCAGGAGTAAAACAGGACGCAGACGTTTGCCGCCGGAGAAGACACTGTGGCGGATGGCGGAATGGAGCTTGGCCGGGAAATAATCCTTGCGCGGCAAAGCCTCTTCCAGCGCCGCATCCACCAGCTTGCGTTTTGCTTCCAAATACGCGCTGACCTGGAAAGCCCCTCCGGGTCTAGAAGGGCTGGTCCTTTTCTTCTTCGTCTTCTTCCTCGCCCTCGTCGCCCGGGAAACCGCTTTCCTGTCCCGTGTCTTCGCCTTCGTCTTCATCCTGCCCAAACGCCTGGCCGAACTTGCTTTCTTTTTCACCTTCACTCTTTTTTTCATGATCCTCATCCTCGTTCAGGGGTCCCGCGCCCCCGCGGTTGATGCCGAACGCATTATCCGCGGGCTGCTCCTGGTTTTTCTTCTTGGCCTCTTCCATCATGCCGCCTGCGTATTTCAACGGCTCTGCAGCCGTGGCCACAACAGACGTTCCTTTCTTGAGTGCGCTAGAAGAGCGTTTTCTGGTCGCGGCCTTTTTCGCCTTCCTGGGAGCCTTCTTCGCCTTCCGGACTGTCTTCTTCACCTTCTTGACCGCCTTCTTCGCCTTCCTGGTCGTCTTCTTTGCCTTCTTCGTGGTCTTCTTCGCCTTCTTGACCGCCTTCTTCGCCTTCTTCGCAGTCTTCTTCGCCTTCTTTGCCTTCTTCTTCATCTCCATTACCTCCTTTTTCGAAATTTGCGGTAGACACCCGGGAACCGGTGTCATCTGCAAATGGTCGTCCCCTCAGTCCGTTTTCTTTATCCTCCAACAACTCCACTTTTCTTTCCGCAGCCTTGAGCTGGCCGGAACAATACCGGGCCAAGCCCACACCCTCTTCGTAAAGCGCCAAAGCCTTTTCCAGGGGCGCCTCCGCACCTTCCAGCTGGGATACGATGTGCTCCAGCTTTTCCAGTGCTTTTTCAAAGCTCAGCGTTGATTGCCCCTTGGCCTTCCCTTTTCCGGCTGCCTGCGCTTTCTTTTTAGGCATTGCTTTCTCCACTTTTCACCGCCAAAACACCAGCGCCCGCGTCGGAATATTGACAAGAATCCATATACCTCAGCTCTTTTTCTTGCTACTCTCGACCCGGCAGAGTGTTTCCCCATGGTAAAAACGTATTTTGATCCTGTCCCCGCCGGCAAGACGGCCGGCGTCACGGACCAGTGCTCCCTGCGGCAGCTTGTAGACCAGCGAATATCCCCGGCCCATGACCCGCAGGGGCGACAAGGCCTCCATCTCCGCGGCCAAGCCGCGCAAATGTTCCTTCAGCCATTGCACCCGGTTTTTAACTTTTTCCTGCATGGTGACCTTCAGGTCATCCAGGCGTTGCGCCAGGGGCTCGAAGACAGCCAGGGGCTTTTGCATGAGCCTGGAACTTACTACCTGCTCCAGCCGGTGGCGCCATTCCCGCAGGCGGGCGGTCAAGCGCATGCCCAGCATCCGCCGCAAAGTCCGCAGCTGTTCCAATATTTCCCGCCGGTCCCGCATCACCATTTCCGCGGCAGCCGTAGGCGTCTCGGCCCTGGCATCCGCCACAAAATCCGCAATCGTGTAATCCACCTCATGGCCCACGGCCGAAATGACGGGTATGGCCGAGGCGGCAATCGCCCGTGCCACTATCTCTTCATTAAAAGCCCACAGATCCTCCAGCGACCCTCCGCCCCGGCCGCAGATGATCACATCCCAGCCGCCCGCCTCGTTCAGCCGGGCCAGGGCCCGGGCAATCTCCCGTGCTGCGCCTTCACCCTGCACGCGCACCGGGTAGATGGCAATATCCGCCCAGGGCGATCTGCGGGCGGTCACATTTAAAATATCGCGGATGGCGGCTCCGGTCGGCGAAGTCACCACCGCTATCTTTCTTGGAAAAACCGGCAGCGGCTTTTTACGGGCCGCAGCAAACAACCCCTCTTTGGCCAGTTTCCGTTTGAGCTGCTCAAAAGCCAGCTGCAGGGCGCCCAGACCGGCCGGCTCCAGCGACTCGACCACCAGCTGGAAATCGCCGCGCGCAGTGTAGATGGAAAGCCGGCCGCCGGCAACAATCTGCAGGCCATCCTCCACTTGAAAGCGGACCAGCCGGGATGCGCCTTTAAACATGGCTGCACGCAGCTGGCTGCGTCCATCCTTCAGGGTAAAATAACAATGCCCCGAGGTGTGGACTTTAAAATTCGATATTTCCCCCTCCACCCACACCCGGGCGAAAGACTTTTCGAGGAGACCGCGCGCCTGATCAACGATCTCGGACACCGAAAATACTTTGCGTTCAACCGCAGGGGTTTTCACGTTTACCGGTTTTGCTTTTTCAATTCAAACTTTGCGCTTTCCAATGCGCTTTTGGCCTTTGCTGCAAACTTGCCCCTGGGCGAGGCCTTCAGGGATTGCTGCAGGGCCTCAATAGCCTCCGTATATTTCTTGTTTTTGAACAAGGAATACCCCAAGGCATAAAAATCCTCTCCCAAAATGAGCCATTTGTTTTCCGTATCCGGCGCTTTGGCGTCCAGTTCCACCAAAATTTCAAAATATTCGACGCACTTTTCAAAATCCTCTTCGCCCCAGTAGTATTTGGCCAGCTTGTCGCACATGCCGGCATCGGTGGGCATCAGCGCAAATCCTTTTTCATAATACTTCAACGCCGCCTCCAGGCTGCCGGCCAATTCCAACTGGCCGCCGTGGTAATAATAGGCGTTTTTAAAGCGTTCCCGCAAGGCAGGTTCCTCAAAAGCCTGTTCATTGCGCGCATACGCGCGCTCGTAGGCCTGAAAAGCTTCATAATACTTCTTGTTCCCAAAAAACGTGTCCCCGCGGCGAATATCCGGATCCTGTCCGGCACAGCTGGCCAAACCCAATGCCATGAGGAATAGCGCTCCCGCCATCAATCTTTTTTCCATACTAAAGTCCCCCCTCCCCTTGTTTTGTTTGCGGTTCTGGTGCACCTTACCATCCCGTTCGGGAAAATCATGACGTTGTCTACGGAAAAAGATGCTCATCCCCGCTGCAGGCGACTTGCGCCCGCAAGGGATTCAAGGCTTCGGCCTCCCTGCGGATTTCCTCGGCATATTCCGGTTTCAAATGATACAAGTACACGGGCACATCCTGCTCCCGTCCGGTTTTACTCATTTCCCCGCCGACATCCGCAGTACAAAGGTGGGATGTCATCTTCGCCAAATCCTGGGCGCGGTTGGAGAAGGAACACTCCATGAACACAGCGTGCACCTTGGGCAAAACCGCAACCTTGGCCCATAATTCTTGCACGGGGCCGGTGTCGCCGGTAAAAACCACACTGCCGCCGGTGTTGGAAATAATATAGGCAAAAGCGACGAAAGAATGACTAACCAAAACAGGTTCCACGGTATACTCCCCGACCTGAAAGGGGCGGTTTCCCTCCACTATCCGGTATTGCAGGATGGGACCGTCTTCCGTGGGCAGGACGCTGAAGTCGGGCCAAATGCGGTTGTTGAAGATATGCTTCTGCAAGGCTTCGATCACCTCCGCATGCCCGTAGACAACGACAGGACCGGCAATCCGGCCGATGCAATTATCCAATAAGAAGGGCAAGGCATGGATATGATCAAGATGGGCGTGCGTCAAGAGCACATGTCTGATTTTTCTCTGCTCGGAGACAGTTAATTTGGCGCCGGCGGTTCCGGCATCCAGCAAAATATCGTCATCAATTAAAAAAGCTGTCAGTTGCTCTCCCGGCGCCTCGCCGCCGGACGCCCCCAAAACCTTTATCTTCATGGTATCTTCTTCTCCGTCCCTATTCTCCGAATTCTTCCTTCATCTCAAGATACTTGATGAATTTTTCCAAATTTTCCAGGGACAAAATGACGATCTGTTCCCGTTCAAAACCGATGATCTTGGCCTTGGCCAGTTTGTCCAGGATGTTTTTCACCTTTTCCATCTCCCCCAGCAAACCGGCTGCGTCCGCCAGCTCCCTGATGGTAAGCGGAAAATCTATTACAATTCCCCGTGAAGTCTGGCTGCCATGCTTGTGGGCGATCAAGGCCAGGGTGTTGGCCACACGCCGGTTATGGTCCTTGACCAGGAGGTTTTCAATTTGTTTATTGGCTTCACGAAGGCGGGAACTCATCTTGCGCAGGATTTTTTTAACGATATGGATGTTGGACTGCATGGTGGATTCAAACACTTCTTGATTGAGGACAATGCATTTGGTCTCAGTGATCGCCGTGGCGGAAGCGGAACGGGGCTCCCGGTCGATCACGGCCATTTCTCCAAAAAAATCACCTTCAGAGAGGATAACCAGGGTCTTTTCACCTTCATTCGTCTTTTTGGTGATTTTCACCTGCCCGCTTTGAATAATGAACATTTCCTCGCCAATATCGCCCTCTTTGAAAATAGTGGTTCCACTCGGGTACACCTTTCCGTATCGTTCAAATATCTCTTGTGCTGTTGCCATTGGTGCTCCCTCCCGCCCCTGCGGAAATTATTGGTTTTCCGCCTTGGTTTGAAGTTTTTTCAGCAGTTCCTCCATGCTCAGGCCGGTCATCTCACCGAGCGAGATGCCCGGTTTGTTGGACGGCGACAGGTATTTTTTCATCTCCGCTTCTTCCAGGGCAACAACCGCATCGCGGATGGACAAGCCGATTTTATGTTCCTCCCAGTTGACTTTGATGACTTTGGCATCCACCAGCTGTCCTTCAGGCAGGGCCTCCGGTTCGTTTTTGCCCTTTTCGCGTTCTAATTGGGATATGTGGACCAGGCCTTCCACTCCCGGCTCCAATTCCACGAAAACGCCGAATTTTGTATTGCGCACCACCTTGACCTTGACCAGGGTGCCCACTCTGTATTTTTTGGCCGCTGTCACCCAGGGATCATCCATCAACTGTTTCAACCCCAGGGCGATCTTTTTCTTTTCCTTCTCTATTTCCAGCAGCTTGACCTGTATTTTTTCACCAACCCGCAAAACATCCCCGGGTTGCTTCACCGAACCGTTCCAGGATAAATCCGAGACATGCAACAATCCGGTCACGCCTTCCGCCAGTTCCACAAACGCGCCGTACCGCGCAAGTGTTTTCACCTCGCCGGTGACCACATCCCCGGTTTTATGTGTTTCCAGGAACAGGGAAAAAGGCTCCTGCTCTGTTTGCCGCAGTCCCAACGTGATTTTTTTAGCCTTGCCGTCTATGGTCAACACCTTGACCCGCACGCTGTCCCCGATCTTGAGCATTTCCTTCGGATGACGCACGCGTTTGGTCCACGACATTTCGGACACCGGCAAGAGCCCTTCCACTCCTTCTTCCAGGCGTAAAAATGCGCCGAAATCCGTCAAAGAAACCACTTCGGCCTCCACCATGCTGTCCTTCGGGTATTTTTCGGTGATGTGCAGCCAGGGATCCTCGCTCTTTTGCTTTAATCCCAGCGCCACTTTCCCGGAAGCCTGGTCCACGGAGAGTATCAAGGCCTCGATTTCATCCCCGATGTTTACCACCTGGCGGGGATGGGTGACCTTGGCCCAGGACATGTCATTGACGTGCAACAATGCATCCACTCCCCCGATGTCGACAAAGGCGCCGAAATTCGTCAAATGCTTGACCAAACCGTGAACCAACCGCCCTGGCGTCAATTTGCTTACCGCATCGGAACGCTTCTTGTCCCGTTCGGCCAGCAAATAGTTGCGCCTGGAAACCACGATATTGCTCCGTTCCCGGTTGAATTTGATCACCTTAAACCAGCATTTTTTATCCAGAAACGCATCGGGATTTTTCACCTGCGCCACATCCAGCTGCGAAGACGGCAGAAAAGCCTGCACCGCTCCCAGATCGACCATATAGCCGCCCTTGCATTTTTGGTAAATCAAGCCCTCGATGCTGGTGTTATTGGCCAAGGCGGCCTTGGCCATGTTCCAGCCTTTGCGCTTGTCCACTTTTTGCTTGGATAAAACCAGCAGTCCTTCACGGTTTTCACGCCTTTCCAGCAAAACCTCCACTTCATCCCCGATCCGGGTTAAAAACTCGCCTTTGGCGTTGACAAACTCGCGGCGCGGAATAATGCCTTCTGATTTATAGCCGATGTCCACCACCACGCCGTCATCATCAATGCGGATGACACGGCCGCAAATAATCTGTCCCGGCGAGGGCTCGCTTTCCAAAGCCTTGTCCAGCTCTT
>JAFGIQ010000061.1 GCA_016929575.1 candidate division FCPU426 bacterium | reverse complement strand
TCGGCCATGGCCCTGGCGTTGTTCTTTTTTGCCGCCTCGATGGCTACGATTTTCACTGCCGCATAGGCGGCAAACACCAGCAAGCCCCAGACACCGGCCTGCAGCAGGCCTTCATGCCCGTGCGTGAAAATCTCTATTGCTGCGACTGCCACGGCTCCGGCCAGGCTTAAAACAAAGCCTTTGATAAAACCGGCAATAGAACTTTCCTGGGCTTTGGGCGCGGTCTGTACCGCAGGCTGCATGCCTGCCAGGCTCACGGGTTGCAGGTCCGGCTCTTTTTTCGCGTCAATCATTCTTTCCAGCCGGCGGAAGACGCCGTTGGGTTCGGCGATACAGCGCACGGCGATTTTGTCGGCCCGGCCCTGGCTCCGGGCGCAGCTGTAAATCCTGAGCTGGGGCGCATTGCTGGAGGGGCGGATGTGCGCCACATTGCCGTCGGCAAAATAAATGCGCACCCCGTCCTGCATGCAAATCCTTGTGATCAGGTACGGCTGGCGCAGGCGCAGCAGGCTGCGCAGGCGCAGGCCCAGGGGGCTCCACATGGACTGGTAGGCGGCCTCAAATTCGCTTTTCCTGGCCCGCAGCACCTGGGCGGCATAAGAATCCGGTTCCAAAGAGCCGATCTCCTGCCGGTCCTCATTGCCCACAATAATCCGGTCGCCGGCAAATGTCAGCCAGGCTGCATCCGGATGATCGGTGTTGAAATACGCCTTGAGCTTCCGGCTTTTCTTCTCGGGGAAATTGTCTATGAAGTCCGATTTGCCGTACCATTTTGGCAGCTGGCGGTAAAGACGGGCAACGGACATCTTTTTTTCCTTGGCCATGGCCAGGATCATGGCGATCGGAAAATCAGCCGAGCGCGTGGGGTTGGCCTCAACCGTGCCCTCGGAAGTGGCGAGGGGCTTTTGCAGCAAAAAGCCGCCATTGGCTTCAAAAGACACGTCCTTCCCGGCCGCGATCACTTCCGGCGAGCCGATGCGGGTCTGTTTGACCTGCAAGCCCCGGGCAGTTAGGTGTTCGATCACCGCCTCGCTGCTGCTGATGGTGAAAGCCGCTGAGGTGACGCCGTATTTCTCGTGCAAGTATTCAGTCACCAGGGCGCCGGTCAGTTCGCCGCTGTAAAATGCCACTTTTAAAGGTGAAAGTAAAAATCCCGCTTCCATCAAAGCCTTCTGCCGGGAACGCTGCGTGGCCAATACCCAGACAAACACAAACGGCACGGCCAGCACATGCACTATACGCTCCAAAGCGGACTTTTTTTCCACCGGACACACGCCCGGGCGGTCGCTGTCGCCGTCCGTAAACACTACGGCATCCAATCCGCCCATCTCCTTTTCGGCTTTTTCCGCTATGCCGAGGATGCGGAATAAAATGTCGCGGTCCAGTTTTTCCGTGTCCACGGCTGTGAATACTTCAGTCCTGCCCGTGGAATAAACCTGCGCTCCGGCCTTTTCCAGCCGCCTGGGGATATGGTCCCGCCCCACGGCCGAGTGCTGGTATAGAGCCACCCGCATGCCCCCAAGGCTGCCTGGCGGCAACATCCTGGCCATGCGCCCGTCTGCCATATCCACCGCCTCGGAGGTTGACTCCGGCAGCACAGGCTGGTGCTCAAACTTGAACATGCCGTATTCGTCAAAGAGGGATTCGGCGGCAGGCTGGGCCAGCAGTTCCTGCATCACCTGGTCCACGGCGGCCAATATGCCTTTTTCCTCGCTTTTCATGACCTCCCGGTCGGTCCAGTTGAATTTAATGCCGTCCCGCTCAAAGGGAATGTGGCTGCCGGTTTTCATGGCACTGAGGATTTTGTTTTGAAAGCCGAACAGACTCAAGTCCGACGTGGAAATCTTGCCGCAGTTTACCACCACCAGCCCCTCGTCGGCAGCTGCTTTGGCAATGGCGCGCGTAATCCAGTGACCGGGCCGCAGGTCCTCGGCCAGGGCAAAACGGTCTCCGGCCGAAGCCACTCCCTGCTGTTTGGCATAGCGGATGAAACCGCGCGTTTTCGCGTACACCTGCAGATCCCGCCAGCGGCCAAGCAGGCCGCGCATGCCGCTGGTGCCAAAGGCAATGCTTTCTTCCTCGGGCCTGAAAGCCAGCACCTCAGCCAGGGTGGCGCTTTCCGCAGCATCCTTGGGAATAATGCTCCGGGCCTTGTCCTGCAGCACCCGCACCCGCCTCACATCCTTCACCCTGACGGTGATCTTCATCTTCTCCTCGCCCGGGGTAAAGGCGTATTCAACTTCCTCCGGCTCCCGCTTGGTATTCCAGTAGCTGAAGCGGATTATATTGTCGTTAAAACTAATTTTCCGGATATACCCGCTTTGGTCCGCTACGTTCAGCAGCAGGGTTTTAAGATACATGAGCCTTTCATCCGGAAATTGCACCACTTTGCGCATATTGGCATCGACTGTTTGGACCCTGCCATTGCGCAAAAATTCGATCGCACGGATCCCTTTCAGGCCGAAGTATTCCATGATCCGGCGCTGTTTGTCGGCGCTGACCCCGGGCATTGTCTGCTCATAGGCCACGGGCCGCAGGGTAAAATCCCTGGATTTCATCCTGGCCAAGAGCTTGCGGCGGTATAAAAAATCTATGGCTTTTTCAATTTCATCAGGTTGCACTACGCGATTGGACTTGCCGTTTTCTTCCTGCCGCATCTGCTTTAATTTTTCTGCCAAGGACGCGGAATTGCCCCATTGCGGCTTGTTGTAGAAATCGCCGGATCCCACGTTGACCCGGCTGTCCGCCAGCCAGTCCTCCAGTCCCTGGCTGGGATCCTGGGGAAAACGCGGCATGCTGGTGTGCACAAAGTCCTTGGGCACGCGCACGTTTTCACCCACGGACAAATATGAGTACCCGTTTTGCTCCATAATCAGATTGTGGACAGTGGCGCCGTACACCACCGAGCCTTTTTCTATATGGGCATTGCCCAGCTGGCTGTTGACGATCACCGCGCCGTCGATCTGCACACGGCCGTAGATCTTGGTGTCAATGACCACGCTGTTGCGCACGCTGCCGTCCTGCGGCACCACGGAATCGCCCACCACCATGTTGCCGAATTTATCCGGCTTGACATGGTCAATGGCAGCCAGCTGCCGGGCAAAGGCACCGGCCTCAGTTTCCCTGTCATTCACCATCCACATGGTCTCGCGCGCTTTGGCCAGCTGGCCGATGTCGCCCCAGTACAACCCTTCGCCGTAATCCATCACCTTGATATTTAATGGATGATTCAGGTTTAACGCCTCCAGCGCAGCATCCAGGGCAGAAGTGGCCTCCATCATCAGGCCATTTTGAATGTGCTTAAGATCAAATTCCGAATAGAGGTCTGCATGCCTGCGCTGTTCTCTGCTGGGTTGTATCGCTATCAAGCCATTAAAATCAGGATGCCGGAATACTTTTTGCCAGTTTGCCAATAATCGGTCCTTGTCCCAACCCAAGGGCACCATGTCCGGATTTTGGCGGACATCGCGCTCAAACTCGGCATAATCCGTATATCTTTTTATTCCTGTGATCCCCAAGGCCTGGCGCAGGTAGGTGGTGATAAACAGCGGATGACTGGATATCTCCTGCCAGTCTGTGGCCGTTAAAAACTCGGCAATAAAGCGGTTTTGCCCAAGTTCCGGATTTCTTCGCACCTCTTTTTGCAGGTTGAGCAGGTATTTCAGGGCCTGGACGCGGGCGTAGAAATCAGGAAAATTTAGCAGCAATTCCTGCAGGCCCTTGTCTTTGGCCGCCTCGGCCATCCAGGTTTCATGATCCTGGGTCATGGCTTCAAATACATAGCCGTCCACGTCAATCCAGCCTTTGTCAAGATCATGAAAGATCTTTTCCGCCGCTTCCAGAAAATCATAAGAAAAAGCCGGGCTGCCCAGGTGGATGTAGGCCTTGGCCTGGGGAGTGTCTTCCAGTCCCAGCCGTTCCAGCAAGGCTTGCCGGCTGCGGCGCCGCACCTGCTTGAACTCGCCGGTCTGCGGGTCGATGTACAGCCATTCCTTGTTTTGCGCCAGGTCCTCGGTGATAATGGTTTCCGCGCCGAAGCGCACGGCATCCGTCCCCCTTAAATCCATATCCATGTCCGCCATGCGCCTGGCGGCGAATTGCGGCTCATCGCCCCATTTCCAGGCCATGCCCCTGAAACCCATGCGGTGCAAATGGTGCGCTGCCAAAGTCCAGGTATACAGAGAAGCTTCGGCTCCGGAAAGCCATTGGCCTTTTTTATGTGTGCGGATAAGCATGGGCAAAAAGGGCTTGATGCCGTGCGCCCGCTGCGTGAACGGGCTCATGCGCGTGCCTTTGCCGGGCATCATGATGCCCACGGATACCTTTTCTTTATCCAAAGGACCAAAGCGTTCAATCCACAAGCGGATTGCATCCAGCAGGCCTAAAAACTGCCCCCGCCGCACTGCTTCCTCGACTGCCATCACTTTTGTCCGGCCATCTTTGCGGAATATTTCCTTCCTCTGGTCCAAAAACTGTTGCCGCACAATGATGTCATCCCCGCCGTTGGTAATGGCCAGGGCTTCCTTGGGCCCGAGCGAATGCTCCACCACCTGCTTCAATCCCTCGAAATTGGCTGCTTGTCCGGTGGTGATGAGTGGCGCCCTGGGGGTGGTCCACCGGTCTAACAGGAAAGGCAAGAGAATGACAAGCACAGCAAAAAATATAAACCCTACTGCTGCCAGGGTCAGGGCGCCGGCTTGAACAATGGCAAAAATACCTATAGCCGCCATGAAAACGCCGGTTATGCTGGCAACCACCTCTACATAGGCCCACGCGCGTTTTAAGGCTTTTTGCTGCCTGCCTCTGGCCGCGTCAGGCTTTGGGGAAATACTCTGCTTGAGTCGCCAGGCACCGTTGGCCTCCTGTATTACCTCCAAACCCTCAACCCCGGCCAATACCACCAATCCTTTATGTTCTCCAATGCGGCAGTTCTTGGTGCCAGGATGAACATAGGCATAGCCGCTGAAAACATTGGAGGCAAGCTGCTGTTCCTCATTCTGCGCAGGCAAAGCTTCCTGCGCAGCCAGGTCCCCGGCCACAAAGGGTTCATTGCCCGCATGCCGGCGCATTTCCTCTATGATGCTGCGCAGGCCGGGCAACAGGGATTTGTGCACCACCACCAGCGTGTTGTCCTCCACTGCCACGAAAAGATCAGAGGTGTTGTCCAGACTGACCTTTTTCCCCTTGCCTACATATATAATGTTGCTTTCCGTGTTTGATAGGCTGACGTCCCCGGAACCGGATTTGAGATTGCCCCACATGTTAATACCCGTTGACAAGTCACCCCAGGCCGGATTGGGCAGCCAGGCAAACTCCGCCGGCACGGCTGCCAGTCGGGTTTCGGAATGCAATAGAATTTCGTTGGTAAAATCCCGGCCCAAAGCAACGGCCACTTTATCCGGCAGGGTCTGGCTGAGAAACTGATCTTCCCCGGAGGTGCCTATTTTTTCACCGGCCTCCTCCAGCCAGCGGGCGATCAGGGGCGAGGTGCGTTTGTAGGCTTCAATCCCCGTGCCCACGCCCATGACCATGATGCCGGTATTGTATAATTCCCCGGGTTGCTTGACCAGCTTGGCGGCTTTATCCCGGTCCGGTTTTTCCGTCAGTTGGTCAACCCCAAAATTGCCCTCTCCGGTTTTTGCAGGCACGCCCAATTTCAGGTAGCCGAAATACGGTGACGGCGTTTTGGCCGGCGCAGCCAGGGTCACTATGCTCTGGCTGTTCTGCGCGCCCTGCACGGCTTGTTTAAAGGACTTCTGGATTTGCTCGGGCGTGCCTTCGGCCAGATTTTTGGCCTGAAGGAATATGGCGGTGCGGTTTTCACCGTAGCGCTTTTTTAAATGCTGCAAGGTCAGGCCCACCACGGCTGCGGATTGCCGTCCCTTGGGTTCCAGCAGAATGTTGGCCCGGGGGAAGCTGTCCGGCAGTATTTTGAGAAGCTGGTCTAAGTTTTCAGCGCGGCAGGGGATGAAAATATCCTTTAGATCAATGCCCAGGCGTTGGGCGGTTTCGATCTGTTTGAGCAGCAGGGGTTTGTTGTCCCGGGAGAAGGCGCGGTACACCCGCTGGGTGCGGTCGGTGTAAGCCGGAAAGAAGCCCAATTCATCGCCGCCGGCCATGATGACCACGCTGACGTTTTTCATGTCCGGGAGTTTGAGCTCCAGCCGGTAAAAGACCTGACGGCCGTCTTTGGTGATTTTTTTATCAATGCCGGAGAAGTCCTTGGTGGCTTCCGCCTGATCCGAAGCCAAAAATTTTAAAATCCGGCGCGCCCGGCGTTCGGACAGGTCCAGGGTAAAGGCCGCTTCCAGGGCTGTGACTTGTGTTTTTTCCCTGATCAAGTCCTGGACCGCCCCGATCTGCCTGTTGTTAGTGACAAAAGGCAGATAACCAAACCAGCGTCCGGTCCATTGCCATAGCCGGCGGATGAATTGCCCCAGTATCAAGCGCGGCAACCGCTGTTTGCCCAGGGCCCTTGATAAAAGCCTTTCCATCCGGTCCAGGGTGAGGTATTCCCCCTCATTTTCGCACCATTGGCCCCACCGGTAAAGGGCGGCATAATCGCCGGCAAACACCCTTTGCCGCAGGACATGCATGAATTCCACCAGGCGGGCGTACTGCTCCCTGACGCGGGGCGGGGCATTTTCATCCTGATACACTTCCCCGTTTTGGATGATCATGTCGCCTGCTTCCCGCAACAACCGGACCGTATGCACTCCGATGAGACCGTACGCTTTCATCTTGTTGGCCCATTCCATGAGGTTGGCGCCCTGGGTTTGGACAAGTTCCTTGGGCTCTAGCAATTCCGGCAGTCCCTCTTCCTGCAGCACCTTGTTGGCAATGCGCACAAAACGCTGATAATCCGGGGATTCCTTGACCTGGGTGAAAAACTCCTCCGGCACCTGCAGGACCTGGACCGGCTGGATGGCTGCTGCCGCCAAAGCAGCGGAGGTTTTTATCTCAAGCAGGCTGCCGTCTTCTTTCCTTATTTTCCCGCTCTTTGCCTGCGCCCGGGCTGAATGATTGTCAAATTCCGCCGCTTCCTTCAGGACAGCGTCCAAATTCCGCAGATCCACATCCTCCGCCAGAATATCGCTTAAAGCCAGGCGGGCTTCAAAAGCAGCCACATCCTGGGCCATCATGTTGATTTTGATGTAATAGTTGCCGTCTTCGTCCTTCTTTTTTTCCACTGGAAAAGGAAACACACTGGTCAGCAGGCGTTCCAGAATCTGGTTGCGGGCCTGCCACTCTGCCTGGGGAATGCTGGCCAGGATACGGCTGGCAGACTGCTCTGCCTGCCGGCGCTTTTGCAGGACCGCAGCTTCATCGTGGCGGTTTTGGAAGGCAAATTGTAAAAACTCATGGTAGATGGCCTTGATGCTGATATTGCGGTTGGCGGCCACGGCCAGGGGATCGAGGACAAAATTGTTGGTGTTGAAATACTTGGGGATGATGGCCAGAAAAGTGCTGAGGGGGAATTGGGGTGCGTTCACCCCCAATACTTTGATCTCTTTTTCCTTTTTCGTGCGCTCGCCGGTCTCCGGATCAATGCTTTCTTCCACGTATTTAAAAGCATACTTCTGCATGAATTCATGCACCTGGTTTTGATAGAAATCAAGCGCCTGGCTCCATTGTTGCTCGCGCGCTTCGCCCTGCAACGCAACGGTTTCCCGGCGCATCTCCTCCATATGCCGAACCCGTGCCTGGAAGTCTAGCTGGATCTCATCGAAGTTGATCACATTCCCGTTTTCCAGGCGGATTTCATGCAACCTCACCTGTTGCACGCCTATGCCATTGAGGGTCACGGGACCTTGGTTTAATGCGAGCATCAAGGCTTCCAGGTGGTCCTGGGCAGCCAGGGGCCGTTCGCAATGCAGCATGGTGACCGCGGATCCATAATGGCTCTGTTCGGTAAAGATATTCAGCCCTTGGTATTTCAGCAAATGGCCGCCTTTGTTGCCCACCAGCTCAAACAGCGGTTGCTGGAGCAGGCCGGCTTTTTCCGCAATCTGAAAAACCATTTTCTTCGCGGCATACACTGCGATCTCCGACTGATAATATTCCATGGTGGCAATCCACTGCTGGCGCTGCTCCATGCCCTCGAGCAAAGCGGCCCGGGCTTTCATGTCATCCACCTGCTGCAGTTTCTGCTGCAGCTCCTGTTCCAGTTCCAGCACATTGATCACCGTGCCGTCTTTCAGCGTGAAACTCGCCTGCTCCACGGTTTCCACTTCTTCTCCC
>JAFGIQ010000060.1 GCA_016929575.1 candidate division FCPU426 bacterium | reverse complement strand
GAATTGGGTGGGGGGCAAGGTGTTTCCCAGCTTCCGTATGACAGCCGGCACCTCTTTTTCCCCGCTGCCCACCCAGGCCAGGCGTGCCCGTTCGCGCTGCGCTTCCATGGCCTGGTTGAATCCCGCCTCGTCCAGGCCCAATTTGTGTTCCTGGGCGATTTCCCGGGTCAGGTCCAGGGGAAAACCGTAGGTGTCGTACAGTTGAAAAATGCGTTTCCCGGGAATCACGGACTTTTTATCCGCCTTCATTTCCGCAATAATGTCATTGAGGATGGCCAGGCCGGAATCCAGCGTGTGCTGAAAACGGTCCTCCTCGCCCTTGATGACCGCCACCGCGTGCTCCCGGCGCGCGGCAATTTCAGCATACCCCGGGCTCATCATTTCCACCACTGCCGGAACCAGGCGGTACAAAAAGGGATCGCTTAAGCCCAGCAGTTTGCCGTGGCGCACTGCGCGCCGCAGGACCCGGCGCAACACATAGCCGCGGCCTTCATTGCCGGGCAAAACGCCGTCGGACGTTAAAAACGTGGCGCTGCGGATATGATCCGCAATCACGCGCATGGAAGCGTCGTTTTTGGCGTTTTTCCCGTAGCGCGTCATGGTCTCCCTGGCAATGGACTGAATCAGGGGCAAAAAAAGGTCCGTGTCAAAATTGGTGGCCGCGCCCTGGCACACCGCAGCCAGGCGTTCCAGGCCCATGCCCGTATCAATATTTTTTTGCGGCAGGGGTGTGAGCGTGCCGTCCGCCTGGCGGTCGTACTGGGTGAAAACCAGGTTCCACACCTCCAAATACCTGTCTTCATCCTGGTCCGGCCCGGCTTCAGGCTTGCCGGGCACCGGCCCCACGTCAAAGAGGATTTCGCTGCAGGGCCCGCAGGGCCCGGTTTCGCCCATGGTCCAAAAATTGGTCTTGTCCCCCATGCGCACGATCCGCTTTTCCGGCACCTTGGCCTCGTCCTTCCAGATATCATGCGCTTCCTGATCGTCGCGGTGGATGGTGATCCACAGTTTGTCTTTGTCCAATCCCGCCACCCGGGTGAGAAAATCCCATGACCAGATAATCGCCTCTTTTTTGAAATAATCGCCGAAGGAAAAATTGCCCAGCATCTCAAAGAAAGTGTGGTGGCGGGGCGTGAAGCCGACATTGTCAATGTCATTGGTGCGCACGCATTTTTGCGAGGTGACGGCCCGGGTGAATGGTTTGGCTGCCATTCCCAGAAAATACGGCTTAAACTGCACCATGCCCGCCACCGTGAACAAGACGGTGGGGTCATCAGGCACCAGGCTGGCGCTGGGACAATGGGTATGCCCGCGTTCCTTGAAATATTCTATAAAAGCATTGCGTAATTCGTCGCTTTTCATTCCTGCCTCCGCATATTCATTGCCGTCTCCTTGGCGCTGATACTGCCTTTTACTCTGTCAATACGAATCCCGTTTTCCCAAATGAACCGGCTGCTGAAAAACCTCTTTCCGCCTGGACGGGATACGGCCGCGTGAAGGCCACCCTCCCCATGGTGGCTGCCTTTATTATTCATGTTGCCATAGCCGAACAACAGGGGTTTTTCATCCCCCTGTTAAACCCTGTCAATCCCGCCTGGCCCCGGATAAATCCGGCGCAAGGCGCGCTGGATGGATTCCCAGCCGAATCCCTGCCTGCTTAAAAATGCGGCCAGCCTCCGGCGGGCCACAGCAGGGGGCAGCTGCCGGTAACTCCTGGCTTTGCGCCCGGCCAAAGCCTCACAGTCCTGGTCTTCATTCTCCGGCAGCTCTGCATCCAGGGCGGCGTCAATGATACCCGCGGCGATGCCCCGTTTATACAACTCGGAACGCAGGCGTTTTTTGCCCTGGTTTTTTTGCCGCACGCGCTCCTGGATAAAAGCACGGGCATAGGCCTGGTCATTGATCATGCCGGCATCCTGAAGCCTGGCCAGCACTGTCCCGGCCACCTCCTCCTCCACCCCGCTGCGCTGAAGATATTGGGCCAGTTCAAAGCGGGTGCGCGCCCGTTTGTCCAGCAGGCGCAGGCATTTTTCCCGCGCCTGCACTGATTCTTCCGCGGCCAGGACAGCGCGCAAATCCTCTGGCGCCACTTCCTGCCCCTCGTGCAATCCGATTTTCACAACCACTTCCCGGTCCACCCCGCTGAAAAATTCCTGGTCCACAAATATGGAGCAGCGGTTTTTTCGCTTGTCCTGGACGCGAATGGCTGTGATGCGCGGCATGCAAATACCATGACCTTGTCTAAGGCCCGCGGCCTTGGCAGTCGAAAAACGGTCATATCTTACACTATTCAGGGCTGGAAGTGAACGGCAAATCGTGAAGGCGGTATTTGGTTTTCGGCAAAGCTTTGCTCCGCAGATGACGCAGACCAAATCGGAATCTTCAACAGCAAAAACCTATGGCCACCCGTTGTTGTTGCTTGGCAGCCCCTGCAGATATGCCGTCTGGGAGCGTGGAAATATTATTTTGAAACCTCTGAAAAAGGTTTTATAGCCATCTGCCTGAATGGATGTTTGGGATGGGGATGAGACGGCGTTCAGCGAAAAAGACTAGTATTGCTACTTTTTCGCTGCCG
>JAFGIQ010000059.1 GCA_016929575.1 candidate division FCPU426 bacterium | reverse complement strand
CGTTTGAAAAGAAAAGAATTATTATTGGGGCATATATTATATGTGCCGTCATGTTAGTTTTATTACCAACCAAATATTTTGTATCACACACCGTAGAGGTTTTAGGATTTAAGTATTTTGTTGGCCCTGCAGGAATTTATTATCATTTATTCCCGATATTTTTTGTTGTATGTGTTATTTATTCATTTTATGAAATATTCAAGTCATTTATTCATGCGAAGGGTTTGAAAAGAACGCAGTTACGATATCTGATCATTGCTTCTATTATTGGATACACAGGTGGGCCAGCCGGTTTTTATCCCCTTTATAATATCCCTATACCTCCACACTCTTTTTATACTGTGAGCATATACCTGTGCATATTTGCATTTACAATCATACGCTATAGACTTTTTGATATAGAAATCATTCTTAGGAATATATATTATCATTTAATAATATTTATAGCATCTGCCATCGTAATTTCCACGCTCTATATACTCTATGGCTATTTTACAAAATCACCGTATGATATCAGGCTTCTTATCATAATTATTATTGGCACTTTGCTTGTAACATCACTTTTCACCAGATATCATCACCAACTCGATATCTTATTAGAAAAGGCCATTAATGAAAAGCGGCGGAAGGTGTATGTGGGTTTGCAGGACCTGGCCGTGGGATTAAGCCGGTTTACGGAGATGATAAGACTGTTTGATTTTCTCAGCAGCAATTTATGCGTGCTCCTGCATCTTGAATATACGGCTTTCTATTTCATGAACCAGTCAAATACAGCACTGAAACTCCTGTCAAAATATAAAAAATCAAAGATGGAATTGCCTATAAGCATCGATTTGACCGCCCCCTTGACAAGTTATTTAACAGCCAACAATGACATTCTTGAAACGGAAAAATACCGGCACGAAGGTTCATATAACAAGGAAATGATCTCGGTCATTGACACCCAGTACAATGCCTCCCTGTTTATTCCGCTGATGATGAATAACAGCCTGATGGGCATAATTGTTTTGGGCTATCATGTGGACAGAATAGGATATACAGAACGTGAAATTGACATCCTGCGAAATGTGGGCAAACACATTTCCCTAGTGGTGGAAAACATTCAACTCCACGAAAAAATAGTAAAGGAAAACCGCCTGGAATTGATAGGAACCATGGCTGCCTCCCTGGCGCATGAGATCCGCAATCCCCTGACTTCCATTAAAAGCTTTGTTGAGATGCTTCCGGCCAATCAACACAAACCGGAATTTATACAAAAGTTCAATGACATCGTTCCCATAGAGACCGAACGCCTGCTTGAATTGACGAACAGCATTTTGAATTTTGTCCGCAACTCCGAGCCCTGTTTTAGGGAAAATGATTTTGGCAATATATTCAACAAGGCGGTGGTGATGTTGAAGCATCATTTCAATGATAAAAATATCAGTGTCCGCTTCAATTGCCGGGGAACCGGCACTGTCTATGCAGATCCGGAGCAGATGCTTCAGGTTTTGCTCAATCTGCTGCTTAATGCCGCCCAGGCTTCGCGGCCTGGAAGTGAAATCAATGTTGAATTGGACAATGGCGCTGCCCGTGACACATCGATAGCCATTGCAGATAGAGGGTGTGGAATTCCGCCTCAAAACATCGATAAAATATTTGAGCCTTTTTATTCCACCAAGATATACGGGACGGGGCTTGGTTTGGCAAATTGCCGACGGATCATTGAATCCCATCACGGAACCATACATGTAGAAAGCGAAATGAATCAGGGAACGAAAATTATAATAAACATTCCCAAAAAGACATCAAATACAAAACCATAAAAGGTATCATCGATATCCAGAGGGAGCTCCGGGCGTTTAGCCCGAAGTTGCTGCGCAAATGTTTGACTGCCGCCGGGGAAGGTTGCTGTATTAAGGATTGCACGTTGACCGGCGGCAAGCAAATGCAGTATGATAAAAGCCGTCCGGACGGCATGCAGGATGAAAAAAGCACAGGGGGTAGAAATGAAAATATTCTGGTTGATGCCATTGGCCCTGGGATTGGGGATGTTTTTACTGAGCGGGTGCGGATCAAAAGAAATGGATACCATGAATGAAAGCGCCTATCAGGAACAAATTGAGCAATTGAGCAGTCCTGCGGGTGTTGACCGGGAGGATCCTTCAGGCATCAAAAAAAGAAGAGAGGAAATGCAGCGGCTGAAAAAAGAGGTGGAAAAGGAAGTGGAAAAAGAGGAACCAACGGCTTTTTAAAATGCCGCCGGACCGGGGACGTGGCGAAGTAAAAATATTTTTAAAAAACTTGCTTTTTCTTAAAAAGCAGTTATACTTTTCAGCAACCATATTAAAATGAGGCAAGGGATCAAACGCATGAAAAACTCCGGGCTTTTAGTTGCACAGGTAAGCCGAAAAAGCTGGCAGACAGCCATCTGCCTGCCTATGGGCATGCTTGTGCTTAACACCTGGAAAACCTTGGGCATGATCAAGGTTCCAGGAAGCCTGGAGGGGATGAACGCCTTGTAGGGACGGGACACTTCCCGCCCTTGATCTAAAGGGGCAGCCGCCTTTCCAGGAGGAAAGGCGGCTGCCCCTTTTTTTTGTGCGCCCCTTTTTATTTATCCGGGAGGTACTTGAAAAATGCCTTTGGCAAGCATCGCGCTCTTGAGCGGAGGGCCGATAGGTTGACCGGGTTAAACAGACCTGCTGCCAGGGACAAAAAAAGGAAGGAGTGAGTATCATGTCGCAATTTCAAAAAAGCAAGTGGGCAAAGGCTGAAACCGCGCAAGCATATGTGGATCATGCGGATATTTTCATCCCTGAACGCCGTCGGCTATACGGCGTCGTGAAGTCATATTTTGAAGCTTTTTGCACTGCCGGTGCGGTGAGGGCGCTGGACCTGGGATGCGGGGACGGCGCCTTGAGCCGCGCCATTGGAGGGGAAGACGGGCGCGTTTCATGGGTGTTGCTGGATGGGTCGGAAAGCATGCTGGGGAAGGCGCAGGAGAATTTTGCGGGCCGTGTGCAGGTTGTGCATGTTTCTTTTCAGGAGCTCATCAGCCGGCAGCCTGATCTGGGCGGGTTTGACTTCATCTGTTCGGCGCTGGCTATTCACCACCTGACCTGGCGTGAAAAAAGCGTCCTGTTCAAGTACTGCCACCAGGCTTTGAATCCCGGAGGCTGTTTGGCGGTGGTGGATGTGGTACTGGCTCCGGCCGGCGGCTTGGAACACTGGTATTTGCAGCGGTGGCGGAAATGGATAGAAGAGAAAGCCTTGGCCGCAGGCCGGGAAAATGTCTTCGGGAACATTCCGGACACGTACAAGCAGGGTCCGGAGAATACGCCGGATACCCTGGCTGTGCAATTGGCCGCCATGGAGGAAGCCGGATTTGCGGAAGTGGATGTGTTTTACAAACAGGGGATTTTTTCTGTTTTTGGAGGATATAAACCCAAGGCTGGAATCAGCCGGGATGAGGCGGATGCTTTTCCCCTGGGGGCGTATGATCCTGGATTATGAACAAGGAAAAGCCCGACTACCGCCGGTTTAATGCCAATAGACAACCGGCAGTGATCAGGAGGGTTGAAATGGAAAAGTATTTGTATTTGCTCATCATATACATTGTCTGGGGCACCACCTATCTGGCCATGCGCATAGGCGTGGCCCCGGACAGCGGATTTCCGGTTTTTGCTTTTGGCGGTTTGCGGTGTTTGCTGGCGGCAATCATCCTGTTGGCCATGGCCTTGATACGATCCTACGGCAGGCCAAAACCGGCAGCAGGCGGGGCAGGATCTTTTCTGCGGGGAATACGCCTCACATACAAGGAGATGTTGTTTCTGGCATTTACCGGCCTTACCGCCTGGATTGGGGCCCATGCGCTGGTTTTATGGGCGGAACAATATATGGCTTCCGGGTTTGCCGCAGTGGCGGTTTCTTCTGCACCCATATGGGTTTTGCTGATTGATTCTATTTATGACAAGGTCAAACCGCAAATGAAACACCTCATTTTTGTCTTTATGGGATTTTTGGGCGTCGGCATCCTGGTTTTTCCTGAAATGCGCCGGCCCGCAGAGCACGGTTTGCATAGCGTGTTGTTTTTGTTGCTGGCCACGCTTTTCTGGGCATTTACTTCAGTGCTCATGAAAAGGCGGTCCTTGACGCTTTCGTCCCTGACCATATCCGGCTACCAGCATTTGTTCGGCGGGCTGGGGTTTGTTGTTCTCAGTCTGTTTTTCAAAGAACCCCTGCCGGCGCCGACACCTGCCGCCTGGCTGGCTTTTTTCTTCTTGCTGGTGTTGGGGTCAGTGGTTGCCTTTACGTCCTATATAAAGGCCTTGTCCCTCTTGCCCACGCAGGTGGTGACCACGAATGCCTTTGTCAACCCGGTTATTGCCGTGATCCTGGGATGGCTGCTGCTGGGCGAGCCATTGAGTATTTGGACCGGCGGGGCGGTGGTATTGGTTGCCGGCGCGGTGTCCGGAGTCATCTTTGGCGCGCGGGACAACAAATATAAAAACAGCAAAAAAAGGCAGACGAAAACCGTGGAGTCCATTAAAATATCACCAATGTAGGCGCACCCTTGCAGGGTGCAAGGGCAACCATTCTGCCTTGGAAAAGGAGATTCCTATGCCGGTTTTTCTGCCTGTGTCAGGGCTGGCTGATATTGAAAAATTGCGCGCAGCCTATCTGGATGGTTTGCGGCAACCCCAGGAACTATATGTGGAAAAAAAAGTCCGCAGCGGCAGCTGTTACCTTATCCAGGCTTCGGATGAAAACATGGGCTATGCTGTATTGGGCCAGGACAGCATGCTGCTGGAGTATTACCTTTTGGATCAACATATACCGCAAGGGGAGCACTATTTTGAACAGCTGCTACGGCAGTTGGATGTCCGCCTTGCCTGGTGCAAATCCTTTGACCACTTGTTTTTGAAGTATTGCCTGCGCTTTTCCAACCGGCCGCGTGTGCATGGCACCCTCTTCCGGGATGTCATCGAGCGGCCGCTGCCGTCTTTTGAGCTGGAGATCAACACTCGGCCGGTAGAAGAGACGGATGCGACCCTGATCAAGGCCTGCCGGGAGGGGATGTACGAAAGCGAGGAGGAGGTGGATGAGGATGTGTCCAACAAGCGCCTGCTGGTGTTTAGCAGCGGCAGTGAAACCATAGGCTGGGGGTCTTTTCAGCGCGTGCTTGCAGAGCGGCCGGATTTTGACATCGGCCTGCTTGTGCATCCTGATCACCGCCGGAAAGGGTATGGGACGTACATAGCCATTTTCATGCGCCGTTATTGCTACCAGAACAATTGGCGTCCCATCTGCGGCTGCAAGAGGGAAAACACCGCTTCCCGCCGCACCCTGGAAAAGGCGGGATTTGTCAGCAAATATGACTTAATCGAGTTTCCGCTCTCTTTATAAGGGGCGGCCTGATACTGCTGCCCGGGTTTGTACTGCCAGAGGTTTAATTTGAGTATAGGGTGGAAGTGTGATAAAATAAAAAAATACAGCGCAATTGCATCAACGCCTAGAATTCATTCAAAGGCTGGAATCAGGGTGAATAGGTGTTTGGCTAGAAAAGTGGTTTTTATTTTCCTGCTGGCAGTTCTATATTGCCCTGGGGATGCCGGCGCGCATAATCCGGTAACACCCAATCTCAATTTCCCCAGCGGCAAAGCCGTAAGCATCAATGGCATTGTAGATGAGAGCGCGGAGTGGAATGACGCCACTTATATCACTTTCACCCAGGGCTCGCAGACCATCCAAATGTGGTCGAAATTTGACGTCACCAGCAGCTACCTGCTGCTGGCCTTCCGGATTTCGGACAACACGCAAAACAGCGCCAATGACCGGATTACGCTTTATTTTGACAATGACAATGACGGCTCGGCCAATACGGACTGGGGCATGGGGCAGGACCGCACCGGAACCTTGTATGAATACAGGGATTTGAGCCCGTCCAATGTGCCGGGGTACTGGATTAGTGCGATTGTAGACTTCATCAGTTACTATGAAATGGAGTTTGCCGTTGAAATAAAAAGCGCCCAATACCGCTTTCTGCCCGGCATCGACCCCATGGGCCCGGGATTGCTGGTCGAATTCTGGGATAATGGCAGCATTTATTATTATCCCCTGACCGGCGGTCCGCGCACGGACTACGGCACCTATACGGATTGTTACTCCCCGGATTTATGGCTGGACAAACCCACGCCCACACCGTCGCGAACGCG
>JAFGIQ010000005.1 GCA_016929575.1 candidate division FCPU426 bacterium | reverse complement strand
CACCTGCATATCCCGCTGCAAAGCGGGGATGACGGAGTCTTGCGGGACATGCGCAGGACCTGTTCAACCAGGACGGTGATGGCGCGCATTGAAAAGCTCCGGCGCGCGCGGCCGGGGATGGTATTGGGCGCGGATGTGATTGTTGGTTTTCCGGGCGAGACCCGCACGGCTTTTGAAAACACCTGCCGCTTTGTTCAGCAGTGCGGCATCACCAGACTGCATGTCTTTCCGTTTTCCGCCCGGCCTGGGACCGAGGCGGCCGGTTTGCAAAACCAGGTGCCAAGCCGTGAAATAGCGGCGCGCGCCAGGGAATTGCGTTTGCTGGGGAAAAAATTGTACCGCGCCCATTTGCGGGCCAGGATTGGACAGCCTGCAGCCGTGATCCTGGAACAGGAATGCGAGCCTGGAGTCTGGTTTGGGACCTCGGAATCCCATGAAAAAATCCGTGTGGCTGCAAAGGGGAAGTACGGACAGTTGTGCGGCGTTTGCATAATAGGATTACAGGAGGATGTGCTTTTGGCCAGTGCGGCGAAAAGCACGGGAGGGGGCCTATGAGACTGAAAGAATATCTTGCCAAAACCAGCAGGGCGAAAATGGCGGTTTCCATTGCGCTTTTCATGGCCACGCTTTTTGTGGTCCTGGATTACTTTGGGTTTGGCATCACCTATGAGAACAAGATGCTTGATTTTCGCTTTATGCTGCGCGAGCCTGCAGGGCCGTCTCTGCAGGATAAGATAGTCATTGTCGCCATTGACGATCAAACCCTGAACACCTTGAAGCTCCGCTGGCCCTGGCCGCGCTCGGTATTCGCCCGGGCCATAGACAATCTCTCCAAAGCCGGCGCCCGGGTGGTGGCCTTTGACATGATTTTTTCCGAACCCAGCGGCAAGGAACTCGCCCGGCAGGACCAGGTGCTGGGTTCGGCGATCATCCGGTCGCGCTCCTGGATTGTCCTGGGCAGCAAATTTTATGCAAAAAAAACCCCTGTGGGACTGGAAACCTCCTATGTGGCGCCCATCCCCAAGATTGATCCGGGCAAGACGCATGTCGGGTATGTCAACTACTGGCATGATGAGGACGGTATTGTCAGGCATGCCGCCTTGCTGCGCAAGCACCAGGGCACGCTTTATCAATCCTTTGTGCTTAAAATCCTCTCCCGCTACCATAACATCAAGGAACCCGGCGTCATCCTGGCGGAACAGCAGTTAACCTACGGGCCCTTGAAAATACGGGTTGAACGCAACGCCAAACTGCTCATCAACTACCGCGGCGGACCGGGAAGCTTCCAAATCATTTCATTTGACAATCTGCTCGACGGGGAAGTATTCAAGGGACTGCTGGAAAGCGGGGTCTTCAAGGACAGGATTGTACTGATAGGCCCGACTTTTTTGGAGGCGCAGGACAATCATCCCACCCCCTATCTGCGCTCCGGCGGAGGCCTGACCGCAGGAGTGGAAATACACGCCCATGTGCTGGATACCATCATGCAGCAGAAATATTTTGTCCAGGCCAACTGGGCCGCACGGTGGAGTATTTTCTATCTCATGGCCCTGTTCCTGGCCTTGGTCGGTGTGCGGCTGCGTCCTGGATACAGTTTCCTTGTGCTGCTGGCAGCCATATTCATATACGGCGGAGCGGCATCATGGCTGTTCATGCGCTTAAGATGGGTGCTGCCCATGTTTACCCCCATGTTTATGCTCACCATCGGAACCTATCTGCCGGTTTTGGCCTACCGCCTGGTGACAGAAGAGCGCCAGAGCCGGTTTATCAAGGACGCCTTTGCGCGCTATGTTTCCCCCAAGGTGGTGGAGGAGCTGGTGAAAAATCCGGAGGCCCTGCAGCTGGGCGGAAAAAAACAGACCGTGACCGTCCTTTTTTCCGATATCCGCGGATTCACCAGCCTGTCGGAGCGGCTGCGGCCGGAACAGGTGGTGGAACTGCTGAACGAATATTTCCAGACCTGGACGGATATTATTTTCAAATACGACGGCATGGTGGACAAATTCATCGGCGATGCCGTGATGGCCATATTCGGCGCGCCCGTGGCACATCCGGATGATCCGATAAGGGCGGTGCGGGCGGCCCTGGACATGAAGCAGGCCCTGGCCCGGCTGCAGGAAAGATGGCGGGCGGAAGGCAAATACACCTTTAACATCGGAGTGGGAATTAACACCGGAGAGGCGATTGTGGGAAACATGGGATCCAGGCAGGCAATGGGGTATACGGTTATCGGCGACACTGTCAATCTGGCCTCGCGTTTGGAGGGCAAAACCAAGGACCTGGAGGCTTTTTTGCTTGTTTCCCAAAGGACGTATGAAGAGGTCAAACGCCTGGTCGCGGTCAGGGAACATGCGGGCATTATGGTCAAGGGCAAAGCCGAACCGCTCACGGTGTATGAAGTATTAGGCCTCCAGGTTTAAATCCTGAAACCTCCGGAAGAATTTATTATATTCTACGTGGTCTCAGTCCAAATTGGGATTGAGACAGACAGGATAACTATTGATCAATTGGCGCCAGCAGGCAACCAGGCTGCCGGAGATATCTTTTTGCCAAGGTGGCAGCGGAAAACAAAAGTCCACGGCTCTAACTTTTTTGGCGGACGTGCTCAATCCCTGCGGTTCGTGCACGCGTTCCCGCCCCACCTTGGCAAAAAGATATCTCCGGCAGCCCTGACCGGAAGGATTATTGGGAAGAAAAAGGACGCCTCCGGCGGTATTCGCGTAATTCGGGCAGCAATAAGGATCAGTGGTATTGAAGATCGATGTTGAGAAGAGAGCAAGGGGGCTTGAAAAACTCTTGAACATGGGAGAAAAACGGTAAAAATGCAGTACCGGCGCCAAAGCCTCTTTGCTTGACAAACAGCTGGGGCTATACTAGACTTTTCTAGGACTAAAAATGAGCGAAAATATTTTACGATAAAGTATCATAAGTGTCCACATGAAGTCTTGGGCACGATTGAAAACTGTTTATAAACAAGGACCGTTGAGCAGCTGGCGTGCCGGGGATATCTTTTTACCCAGCAGGGGCGGGAACATGTGCACGGACGCCGGGGGTTGCCCTGCGTCCTGCAAAAAGGATTGAGCAGTGGACTTTTTATTTCCGCTGCCTGCTGGGTAAAAAGATATCCCCGGCACGTGTACGCGTGATTTGGACAGCAATGGTAAAATATGAAAAATCAAGGGAATAAAAAAGTGTTTTCATAACAGGAAGGTGAAAAACATTTGTAGCTTTTAAGGAGGACTGCCATGAAGATAATGTCGCGTATCATGCTCTTGGTTTGCCTGGGGGTGGGGGCTGTTGCATCCCCCCTGCGGGCCGATGTGCAGATCACCAACATTGCGGTTTCACCCCGCCTGCTGATGGAGATTTACCAGGCCTGGAAGGAAGGACGCACCAACATTCCCATGCTTTCCTCAAAGATATTTTATCTGGCGCTTGATGCCAATGAAAACCGGGATGATTTTCAATTCCGCTTTGAAGTCAAGGATGGAGACACCAATATTGCTTCCGTGAATTTTGTGACCACAGCGCCCGTGCAGCCGGGTAAAAACGTCTACGGAGCCCATCAGATTACCACGCCCAGCGATAATGTGGTTATTTACAACAACGACTATATCAATACCAATGAAGTGCTGAAAATGCTCCGCGGCGGGGAATCGCGCATCCGCGGCGATTTTAAATTGATGCTCACGCCGGTGAACGCCCGCGGGCCGGTATACACCATCCCGTATGCCATGTTCGCCCCGGTCTCGGCCCAGGATCACCCTCCCCGTATTGTCAATCCCAAGGGTATTGCGGTGACGTCGCTTTTGCCGGTCTTTTCCTGGCTGCCTGGCCAGGGGGCCACTTTTTATGAGGTGTTGGTCGGCCCCAACCAGGACCCTTCGGTAAACACCTATTGGCGCAGTGAAAAAGTGACGGCCAGCCAGGCCATGTACCCCCCTTCAGGGCGTGCCCTGCAAAACGGCCAAAAATACTATTGGCAGGTCATCGCCTATGATGAATTCCGCCGGCCTATCGGCGGCACCAACGGCAAATCCGAGCCGGCCTGGTTTAAAGTGTTGAGCGCCGGGCAGGTCACCACCGCGGTTT
>JAFGIQ010000058.1 GCA_016929575.1 candidate division FCPU426 bacterium | reverse complement strand
CATTTCTCTACTGTTCAACTGCTCTACTGTTCTTCTATTCTCCATTTTTCCGCTGAAAGCGGAAAAATGGTGGGCAGTACAGGACTCGAACCTGTGACCTCTTGCATGTCAAGCAAGCACTCTAACCACCTGAGCTAACTGCCCACTAAACTGAAGGGAAGCTGCATTTTAAAGGAAATTCGCGGTTTTTGGCAAGCTAAAAGTCTATAGGGTTTTCCCTTTCCTCACCCTAAGCCAAACACCATTTACCAAGGAATAAAAGCCCGGACTTTTATTAAAAAAGCCCGGTGTTTTGTTTTCGCCCCGGGAAAGCATTCATCATTCAAATATTCTTTTTATTCAGGTCTTTTTACAGCTGGCACAGGTTTTGCTTTAAATAATAACTGAACTTGGAACCAAAGCCTGAGCAGCAAGCGTAGTAAGGGCCCTGGCTGAAACGGCTCTTGGTGCCAAGAAAACAAACAGGAGGAAAAGTAAAATGGACTTGAAATTGAACCTCAAGCAATTAACCGACGACCAGTTAAAGCAGGTATCCGGCGGCGTGCGTGTCGCTGAGATAAAAATCTGCCGCTGCAGATATGATCAGCCCCCGGGATCGGAATTCCGCGGAGACACCAACAAATACGTGCTGAGTCCTCTGGGCTAAGCAATTGATGATTCACCCCCGGGCAGGATGCACTCGCCATCTTGCCCGGGGTTTTTACCCTTCTGCTGAATAACCGTAAAAATGCCGGTGAATGAGGAGATGCAAACCATGCAGCAGTCTTTCATAACAGGATATTCCCGCAAAAACAACGCCTATGCGTTGGATCTGAATAAACGCCAAGTTCTTTTCCTGCATCCGCTGCTGGCCTTTTTCGCCGAGCGCTTCAAAACAGCCGGTAGTATTCCCCCGCAGCTGCCGGCTGCTACCGAGGCAAGCCTGCGCAACACCTGGTGCAGCGGGGAGATTGCCTATTATTACCAAAAATTCCTTTTATTAAAGGAAAGCGGCTATTTCAGCGCCTCGGCCCAGGGTGCTGACTTCAGCCAGACAGTCGATCCGGAGCAGATCGAACAGGGGCTGGCCAACAACCGCCGCGTCGTTTTGGAGGTGACGGACCGCTGTAATTTGCAGTGCGCCTACTGCGGTTATGGGGAACTTTATTGGGACCATGACATCCGCGAAAACAAAAACCTGAATCCAGCCACGGCCAAAACCCTGCTCCATTTTCTGCAAGGCTACTGGAATTCAGCAGCCAATGTCAGTGACATGGAGGATATTTATCTTTCTTTCTATGGGGGAGAACCGCTTCTCAATTTCAGCCTGATCCGGGAGATGATGCATTACTGCCAGGCCCTGCCTTTAAAGAAAAACCGCATCCGTTTCATGATGACCACCAATGGCGTGCTGCTTAAGCAATATCTCGAAGAGCTGGTGGCCGGGGATTTTTATCTGTCCGTCAGCCTCGACGGCAACCAGGAACACAACAGCTACCGCACTTTCAGCCGGGGCGCGTCTTCCCACGCGCTGGTGGCCGACAACCTAAAGCTGTGCAGGCGGAAATATCCCGGTTTTTTCCGCGACCGGGTCAGTATCAATGCCGTGTTGCACAACCGCAATTCGGTTGCCGCCGTGGTCGAATACTTCAAGTCAGAATTCGACAAAGTGCCCAGGATTCTCGGCCTCAATCCGGCCGGCATCCGCCAGGAGCGCCGGGAGGAATTCCTCCGCACCTATCAAAACCTCCATGAAAGTGTGGCCGCGGCCAGCAATTGCCGCGAATTGGAATCCGAGCTTTTCAGCCAATTGCCCCACACGCAGGGCCTGGGGATTTTTCTGCGCGAAAGCTGCGATTTTTGCCACCAGGATTACATGCAGGCGGCCTGCGAACCGTCCGTGCAAAAGCGTTTTCCCACCGCCACCTGCCTGCCGTTTGCGCATAAAGTATTTTTGACCGTCAACGGCAAGCTCCTGCCCTGTGAAAAAATCGGCTTCCAATACGGCCTTGGCCGGGTAACAAAGGAAAAAGTCCAGCTTGATTTTCGGGCAATCGCCCAAAAATACAATGACTGGCTGGCAAAATTCAGCCGGCAATGTGCAGGCTGTTACAATCAAAAAACCTGCGGCAAATGCATGTTTTTCACGGATCTGGAGGACAAACAGCTGAAATGCGACGAATGGATGAATGCCGGCGAATATTCCCGGGCATTCTCGTTTTTCATAAACTATCTGGAAGAAAACCCACAAGTCTACGGCCGGGTGCTTCCCGGCGGGAAGGATGCTGCGAATGCTTAGCCACTGGCTTACTTTGGAACCCTATGTGCACGCAGCCTGCAAGCAGGGGCAGATACTGTTGTACAATCCGCTCAACGGCCAGTGGCGCATTTACATCCTTTCTGAGGGGACGGCCTTTCATTTGCTCGGGCGCCTGCTGGCTCCTGAAAACATGAGGGTGCTGGAAATAACCGGCAGTGAATACGCATCTCCAGCCTGCCAGCGGGTGATTTCAGAACTGCGCGGCAGTTTCATGGGCGATTGCATTCCCGCCGCAGCTTCGCAGGGCAAACCGGTGCAGCTGCCGCCGCGGCCTTATATTGACGCTGACATCAGACGGGCGCCCCAGCCTTTGGAAAACTGCCGCCAAAACCTGCGGGAACTGGTGCTTTACCTCCACTCCGGTTGCAGGCTGTCCTGTAGCGGCTGTCAGGCTGCCTACCGCCAGTTTACCTGCTGCACCAAGCTGCCAAATAGCGCTGTCCTTTCCCTCGACCGCCTGGGTGGACTGCTGGCTGAATTATCCTCCTATCCTTTGGAGCGGCTGCATCTGCTGGGCGGCAATCTGCTGGAATACCCCGAATGGGACAAGCTGCCCAAAGTCCTGGCCAACCGCCCCTGGCAGGTGATCATGTATTTCCATCCGGAGCATATTTGCCTGGATCCGGCAAAGCTTGCCTCCCTGGCCGGATTGAAGCCCGAGGTCAGACTCGTGGTTTTTGAAACCGATTCTTCGGAAAGGCTGGCTGCGGCTGTTATGCTCCTTAAACAGCTACATCTGTCCTGGAAAGTGCAATGGGTTGTGGCCAGCCGCGAGCAGGCCCAAATTGCACAGCAGGCAGGCGCCCGCCTGGGTTTTTGCCCCCAGCTGCTTCCTTTTTACGACGGCAGCAATATCCCCTTTTTCCAGGAATGTGTTTTTCTTGGCCAGGAGGATATAACCGGCAGCCGGCCGCAACCCAAGACCATTTATGCCAATATGCTGCTCAACCAACTTGCCTTTGGGCGCCTGACCATCCTGCCGGACGGGCAGGTTTATTCCAGCCTGCACGCACCCAGTCTGGGCCGCCTGGGCGTGGACGGGCTGCATGTTTTCATTGAGCGGGAATTGAAAAACGGCCGCTCCTGGCTGACCACCCGCGCAAGCGTGGCACCGTGCCAAGACTGTGTTTGGGCGGCGCTGTGCCCGCCCATCACCGAGTATGAGCATGTGCTGGGACGCCATAATCTCTGCCGGGTCAATCATCAGGCATCGGTTGAAATGGCGGGGGCGTCGGTTTGATTCCTGACCAGGGCGGCATAAATGCCGCCTTGGGCGGACAGCCGGGCGTGTGTTCCCTTTTCAACAATCCGGCCTTGGTCCAAAACCGCAATCAGGTCGGCATTGCAGATGGTGGACAGGCGGTGGGCGACTATGATGCGCGTGCATTTTTCCCGGCTCAAATTGCGGTCCACTTCGGCTTCGGTCAGGGTGTCAAGGTGGCTGGTTGCCTCATCCAGGAGCAAAATGGACGGCCCGGCGGCCAAGGCCCTGGCAATGGACAGGCGCTGACGCTGGCCGCCTGACAATCCACCTCCGCCTTCTGTCAGCAATGTTTCATACCCCATGGGCAAGGCCTTTATTTCATCATGGATGGCTGCCAAACGGGCCGCGCGCTCGACCTGCTCCAGGTTCAAGGCCGGCTGATGAAAAGCGATGTTCTGCCGGATAGAGCCGGTGAACAAAAAGGATTCCTGCAAAACCGCTCCGAATTGGCTGCGCACGGAGCGCAGGTTGAGCTGCCGCAGGGAAATGCCGTCAAACAGGATCTCGCCTGCGACCGGCTGGTATAAACCCAGGAGCAACATGGCCAGGGTGGTCTTGCCCGCCCCCGAACGTCCCACCAGGGCCACTTTCTGGCCAGGACAGATTTCCAGCGAAATGTCCTGCAACACCCAGGCGCCTTGCGGATCGTAGCGGAAATTGACATTCCTGCACTGTACGCGGCCGGAAAGCCTGGGCGCCTGCTGAAACTCCGGATATGCCTGTTCTGGTTTGGCCTCAATAATATCCGTCAACCTTTCCCAGTGCGCGCCGACCAATTGCCATTGTCTGCCAATGCCTACCAGGGAGGATAAAGGGCTTAAAAACGCCATCCCCAGGGCCTGCAGGGCCAGCATAGTACCCAGGGTCAGGCGGTTTTCCAACACCATCAGTCCTCCCAGCCACAACAATGCCAGCGGCGAGAGCATTTGCAGACCGCTCAAACCGGCCTGCACTACTGCTGAAAAATGATCGCGCTTGAGCGAAAGGTTCAAATGGCTGTAAAAACGGTTGGACCAGGCGTCCAAAGCACGTTCTTCAGAACCAGAGGCTTTCAGGGTGGCCATGCCCTTCAGGGACTCCAGCAGATAGCTCTGCGATTCCGCACCAGCGGCCAGTTCCTGCTGGGTAAGGGCGTGCAGGCGTTGGGTGGTCAGCAGCAAGATCAACACTTGCACCAGCCCTATGCCCAGGGCCATGAAGGCAAATGGCCGGGACTGGCTCAGCAGTACCAGCAAGTATACAACCACCAAGCCGCCGTCCAGGCCGACGGCAATGGTCTGCGAAGTCAGTATTTCCCTCAGCATGACATTGCTGCCCAGGCGCATGAGCAGGTCACCGCTCTTGCGTTTTTGAAAAAACTGAAAAGGCAGTGCAAGTACATGCTCAAAAAACCCGACCATCAGCTGGGCGTCCACACGGCCCTGCAAAAAAAGAAAAAGCGCAGAACGCAGGTAGCCGATCAAAAGGTAGGAAGCGGCAAGCATGAAGATCCCGAGTGCCATCAGGCCCATGAAATCCCGCAACTGATAAGCCAGCACCTGATCCACCAGAATTTTGGTGGCCAGGGGCAGCGCCAGTCCGATCACCTGCAGGAAAAGAGAAGCGCCAAATATTTGCAGCATGGCCCCCTGCGATCCCGGAATACGCAGAATACCAAAGAGCAACTTCAGCCAGGCAGATTCCCCTTTGCCTGGCCGGGTGTGGAAAAGGTCTCCGGGTTCAAAGGTCATTGCCACGCCCGTGAAGCCTTCCGCAAACTCCCGGGCGGATAGTGTAAGACGCCCCTTAGCAGGATCTGCAAGATACGCCTTGCCCGGAGTCATGCGTTCCAGGACCATGAAGTGGTTGAATTTCCAATGAATCACAGCCGGCAGATTCAGGTGCGCCAAATCATCGGGTTCAAGGGTGTAGGCGCGGACGCGCAGGCCAAAACTTCGGGCAGCTTCGGCCAAGGTGTTGGCATGGATGCCGTCGCGCCCGGCGCCGCACCGCTCCTGCGCCTCGCCCAACCGGGTCACACGCCCGTAATAATTCAAAATCATGGCCAGGCAGGCGGGGCCGCATTCGGTGGCATTCATCTGCAATTGCATCGGCACCCGTTTTCGCATATCCCATACACGGCTCATCAGCGTCCAGGTCTTCTTCCAGACAGCAGGGGCAAAAGACAACCACGAGGCCATCTTCATACCCCCCCATCCTTCAAGAGCAATTGTATTCCAGGGATATAATTGACCAAGCGGAGAAACCCGGTCTGGACGCAGACAGTATAAAGGCTGCCGGATAACCCGCTGCCTGCCTCTGCTTGGGCCAGAGGTGTCCACCTGGCCAGGGCCACGGCCTGGGGTTGCCTGATTGCTGCACCTGCAGCCAAAATGCCGGGATGGCGGCTGTAAAGATCCGCCGGACTTAAAAGGCCTGGTTCCACTTCAATAATGACAGCTTCCCCGTGGCGGAAAGCCGGCGTATTCCTGATGCTGACAGGTTGGCCGCGCCGCAATCGTCCTTGGACAGAGGCCGGAAGCAACAATACCATCTGCACGTCTGCAGCCGGCCTTGCATCCGCAGCAGCAGGGGGAACGCACCATCCCTGGCCACAGGCCATAACCGGTATCCTCATGAAGCTGGCTGCAATGCCTGCTGCCAACACCAGGGCCACCAGCAGCCATATGATCTTGAAAACCGGCGGCCTGATCCAGCGCGGCAGAACGCTTTCTTCCCTTTCCCGGATATACTGTTCTATGGCCTCGCTGCGAAATATGGTTTTTTTTTCTTCCGGCATACGGCTCCTTTCTTTAAGATAGTGTATCCGGAACAAGGCCTTTTTGCAACCGTGATCCCCGCCAGGCCAGCCAGCTGCCGCGGGTGTAAAAATGCTTTCAAATCCAAAGGGGCCGTTTTACAATGATCAAACAGATGCGCGGCCAATCATGCTGCCGCCCATGCTTTCATCAGCTTTAGGCGGGGGTTCCATGCTGTCTGCAGGTCAAAACACTGCAACTCCTTCAGGGTTGCGCTGGCCCATCGGTTTGGCCGCCATCGGCCTGATAGCGGTCGTAGCCGTTGTAACAATGCTCATTGTTCTCAACCTCAAAGCCCTGGAGGAAAACCGCCTCCGGGAACTGCAATCGCTCGGCCAATCCATTAGCCGCACCACAGTGGATTTTCTGCTGCTCAACCAATACGACCAGTTGCTGGATTGGATGAATCTGCTCACCCGTACTTCGCCGATCGCAGGCATGGCCTTGTTTGCCGACAACGAAGCGGCCCTGCACGCCGGCACACATCCTCTTTTTCTCCAGCAGCTTGAGAAAAGTCGCCTGTCCCTGCCTCAGGTACTGCACCTGGAACAGGTGGATTCTTTCATCTATCTATATATTCCCTTGACTCAGCATCATGCAGCCCTGAAGCGCCGTGAAGTTCTGTTTCTCTTTTTCAACCTGGAGACTCTGCTGCGGCGCAATGCCCAGATCCGCCTGGCTGTGATCCTGATCCTGGCGTTGTCCCTCGGGATTCTGGTGTTGCTGCATTTTCTCTCCGGTTATCAACGGCGGCTGCATGAACGCAACCAGCTGCTGCTGCGCATCCAGCGGGAGTTGGAAAAGGAGGAAAAAACCAAATCCGTCATGATCCGGGCCATTTCCCATCATGCCATGCAGTTTTTAACTGCCATTTACGGCCGCCTCTTTTTGCTGCTGGAACAAAAACAATCCCGGATGCCTCCGGCCGAGCTGGAACAAGGCCTAAAAATCATCCGCGAGAATACGGATGCGCTCAAGCGCACCCTGGAAAATTTAAAGGACAACGAACGGCTGGCCCAGGGCCAGGTGAAAAGCCTGCCCCGCTCTTTTGCACTGGTTCCCCTGGTCTCCATGGCAACAGCCAGCTTCGAGACCACCCTGGCCAAACAGGGACTCCTCCTGCAGTGTTCCTACCCCCCGGAGGAAGTGCATGCCTGGGCGGATCCGGAGCTGGTCAAACCCGTGTTGATGAACCTGCTGGACAATGCGGTGAAATTCTCCCCGCCCGGCGGAACCATCCGCCTTATTGTGACGCAGGATGAAAAAGACGTGCATATCCGCATCCAGGACCAGGGTCCGGGCATTGCGCCGGCTGACCGGGAGCGTGTCTTTGTCCCCTACACGCGCCTGCTGCCGGACAAGCCGGGCACGGGCTTGGGATTGTCCAATTCCCGGCAATTGCTGCGTCTGCTGGGCGGGGAATTAATTGTTGCCGAGAGCGCATCCCCCCAGGGTGCAACCTTGCTGGCGCGGCTGCCGCGCAGCAACCCAGATAAAT